>JAHFCA010000109.1 GCA_023249715.1 Elusimicrobiota bacterium | reverse complement strand
AGGCGTTTAATAAAAACAAAACGCAAAAAAGTTTACGATTCTGAAAAATTAAGAGAAGACAAAGAAAAAATAGAAAATTTCTATAAAAACAATGGGTATGCCAAAATAAAAGTAGGCGACCAAAAGATTACGTATAACCCCGAAAGAACCCGTATTACGCTGATCCTCCCGATCCAAGAAGGATTGCTCTACTCTGTGGGAAAATTCGAATTTACAGGCCAAACAGTTTATAACCAAAAGGATTTAGAAAAAGCGCTAACTCTTAAACCGGATAAACTTTATAATCAAGAGAAATTTGATGAATCCTTAAGAAATTTAAGAGAACTCTACTTGGAGAAGGGATATCTCTATTCTCAAATTGAGGTGGAGGAACATCCCGACGATGCCCTTGGCAAAATGAACTACCGTTTTCTGATTAACGAAGGAAACATCATCTATATTGATCGCATTTTTATAGAAGGAAACAAAAAGACAAAAGAGAAAGTCATCCGCAGAGAGGTGGCTTTAAAAAGCGGAGATCCTTTTTCTTCTTCAAAACTGCGTAAAAGCCAAGAGAAGATCTTTAATTTGGGGTTCATTGATGATGTAAAGCCCGATATTCAACCCGCGCAAGACCCAGACAAAGCCGACTTAGTGATAGAGGTCGTAGAAGGAAAACCAGGAAGCCTTTCGGCCGGAGCAGGTTTCTCATCCACAGACGGACTGGTAGGTCAAGTGCAACTTTCGCACGGCAATCTATTTGGCCTTGCCCAGCGCCTCTCATTTATGTGGGAATTTGGTTCAAGAAGGCAAAATTATGAAATTAGCTGGACAGAACCTTGGCTGCTCGATAAGCCTGTCTCTTTTGGAGTGGATGTCTACAATACCGTGCGAGAAAGACTCTTTAATGCCGATTCCAGCCCCGACTACACGGAAACCCGTCGCGGAGGCGGCGTACGGATAGGCCCCAGATTTTCGGAAATTTATACCCTTCTTTTTTCATATTCCTATACCAATGCGCAAATTTCAAACGTCAGGCCCGAATTTAAAGACAAAATAAAAGAAGAAACAAATATAATTTCTTCTTTAAGCACTGAACTTATTCGAGACACCCGCGACTATTTTTTTGATGCCGCACGAGGATCCCGCAACTCTGCCAGCCTTCAAATTGCTGGCGGTCCTGTTTTACAGGGAGATACGCATCTAGTAAAATCTATATTAAGCTCCAGCTGGTTTTGGACAACGTTTAACATCGGGAACTATCCTTTCGTATTTTCTGTCAATGGACGGGCGGGCGCCGTCCAGGAATTTGATCCTTCTGATACTGTCCCGAATATTGAAAGATTCTATGTAGGAGGGGCCGATTCTATCCGAGGCTACCAGCCCCGGGGAGAAATTGGACCTGTAGAGGGAGGCCGCATATTTACCGTTTTGAATGCGGAATATAAAATTCCTCTCTATGTTGAAAATAAGCGGAGAATTCTGCAAGTTGTTTTATTCGCAGATTTAGGAGGGGCTTGGAGAGGATCGAAAGATATTTATACTGTCCTCGGACAAAGCGCCGTTCAAAACGAAAATGAAAGATTCTTAAAATCTTCCATTGGGTTTGGGCTTAGAATTACGACTCCGGTATTTCCTATCCGTCTCGATTGGGGCTACGGATTAAACCACAGGGCTGGAGAAGAAATAAGCCAAATTCATTTTACATTGGGGAATTTATTTTAAATCATGAAAACTATTTTTATTTTAATGAGCGTATCTCTCTTTTTAATGCCCTCTAGAATTTTTAGTATTGAAATTCCTTTAGAAGAAGAACGGGAACATATCGCCTATATTAATATGCACAAAATTTTTGAAACCTATCCGGAAACTGAAAAAGCAAGAGCCGAGTTAATAAAAGTTATCAATACCAAAAAAGAGGAAATAACTCAAAGAAAAGAAGAGATTGCCAGACTTAAAGGGGAAATAGACGCTGTAACGTATACGATCCATGCTAGCTCAGTCCCTTTAAAAGTAGGACTTGAAAATCTTCTTAAAGAAAAAGAGACACAACTCTCTAAAGCGCAGGCTTCGCTTCCCGCATTCTTAACCATGAGTGAGGAAGAAATTCGGAACGCCGAAGAAGGAAAAACAATGGCGCTTTTAGCCAATATTTATAAGGCGGTAGAAGCGCTCTCTAAAGAGAACAAATATACCCTTGTACTCGACAAAGAAAATATCCTCTATGGGACCGAAGCTCTAGACCTTACCCCCAAAATACTACAGTTGCTTGAGAACATGAAATGAAGTTAGCCGCTCAAGAAATCGCGCAAATAGTGGGAGGAACCCTTAAAGGGAATGGGGACATTTCTATAGAAGGAGTCGCCTCTATTGAAGAGGCAACAGCCGCTGATATCTCTTTTATTAATAGTCCCCAATATCTTAAATTTCTACCCCACTGTCAAGCCGGAGTTTTATTGGTAAAAAACGGCTTAGAGATTCCAACCCATCATACGGTGATCGGGGTCCCTAATGCACAATTTGCCTTTTTAAAGATTCTCCAGATTTTTGCAACGGATAAGAGCATAAGAGAAGCGATAGGAATTCATGTCACCGCTCTTATAGCCAAAGATGTCCAATTGGGAGAAAATATTTCCATAGGTCCTTATGTGGTCCTTGAATCGGGTGTTTCTATCGGTTCGGGAACTACGATCGGAGCCCACTCTTTTATTGGAAGAAATTCAGTGATTGGGAAATCGTGTCATCTCTATCCTCAAGTAACCGTGCGCGAAGAAATCCGCATTGGAAACCAAGTAACAATTCATTCCGGCAGTGTGATTGGCGCGGATGGGTTTGGATATTTTACGGAAGGGACATTGCACCATAAAATCCCGCAAATTGGCATTGTAGAAATTGAAGATGCGGTAGAAATAGGGGCGAATGTTACCATTGATCGAGCAACCATGGGTAAAACTATTATTGGTAAAGGATCTAAAATTGACAATCTAGTTCAGATTGCCCACAATGTTCGAGTGGGAGAAAGTTGTCTTATCGCTGCCCAATCCGCAATTGCAGGCTCTTCTAAATTAGGGAAAAATGTAACGTTGGCGGGACAAGTAGGCGTAGGAGATCATGTCACCATTGGAGATGGATCCATCGTTGCCGCGCAATCGGGAATCCCTAAGGATGTTCGTCCCGGTTCCATTCTTTTTGGAACTCCCGCTAAACCACTCCTTCTCGAGAAAAAAATTCAGGCTGTCTTAAAAAAACTTCCCGCCTTTTATGAAGAATTTAGAAAAATTAAAAAACATTTAAATTTGGACTTGGGCCATGCTAAAACAAAAAACAATTAAAAGAAAAATTACTTATACCGGAGTAGGCCTGCATACGGGGAACGCGACTTCCGTTACGTTCCTACCCGCGCCCGTTGATTTTGGAGTAACATTTATACGCACGGATCTTCCGGGAAAACCAAAAATTCCGGCCTCCATTTCCCATGTTTTTAGCGTTATTCGAGGGACAACAATCGGGGTGGGGGAAGCTCGAGTGCATACGGTAGAACACATTTGTTCTGCTCTCCTAGGATTGGGAATTGATAATGTGATTATAGAAATTGATGCCAATGAACCTCCGGTAGCGGACGGATCGGCCATTGCGTTCGTAGAAACATTGTTAAATAGCGGAATCGAAGAACAAAACGCTCCTAAAAAAATATTAAGGCTCTCAGAACCCGTCCTTTATAAGGCGAATGAAACGGAAATTAGAATGGACCCAAGCGATTCTTTGACAATTCATTGCCAACTCCTCTACGATCATCCCTTACTTAACAAACAAGAAGCCACCTTTGAAATTGAACCTAAAACCTATATTCATGAAATTGCTCCGGCGCGAACCTTTTGTTTTGATTATGAAGTAGAAGCCTTAAAAAGAAAAGGACTCGCTAAAGGAGGGAGTCTAGATAACGCCGTGGTGGTGGGAATGGACCGTATCTACAATAAAGAAAAAACATTAAGATTTCCGGATGAATTTGTCCGTCATAAAATTTTAGATTTCTTGGGAGATCTCTATCTCTCGGGAAGAGAAATCCGAGGGAATATCCATGCGATAAGATTAGGGCATGGCCATAACATCAATTTTGTTAAAGAAATTCTTAAAGCAGGAGAATTAATCCATGGATAAACCGATCCCAGAGCCTCAAAATCCAGTTCGAGTTTTAGATATCGTAGCCATTCAAAATGCCATTCCGCACCGGTATCCATTTTTACTCATAGATACCGTTCAGGTGATAGAAGAATCCAAACGAGCCGTGGGAATTAAATGTGTTTCCATGAATGAATGGTATTTTCAAGGACATTTTCCTTCCAGGCCCATTATGCCGGGAGTGCTTATTATAGAAGCTCTGGCCCAAACTGCTTGCGCCTTGTTTCTTTCCAAACCAGAATTTGCGAATAAGCTTGCTTTTTTTATGGGAATTAGCGAAGCAAAGTTTAGACGGCCCGTTGTCCCCGGAGATATTTTGGAACTTCATATCGAAGTGTTAAAAGCGGGAAGCCGAGCCGGCAAAGCGAAAGGAGAAGCAAGAGTAAAAGGGGACCTAGCCGCCGAAACCGAATTTACTTTTGCCTTGGTGGATAAATAATGAATTACTTTTCTGTGCAGGAAGGGTTAACTCCCGAAGAAAGGAAATCCCATATTCATCCGAGCGCCGTTATTCATCCGACTGCGGAAATCGCAGAAACCGTAGAAATTGGACCCTATACGGTGATCGGAGAAGGAGTAACCATTGGGGACCAAACTAAAATTGGAGCTCATGCCGTGATTGAATTTGCGGAAATCGGGGCAAGCTGCCAAATTCATTCTCATGCCTTTGTGGGAACCCCTCCTCAAGATTTAAAATACCGCGGAGAAAAAACAAAAATAATCATCGGTGATGGGACCATTGTCCGGGAATGCGTAACGCTCAATAGAGGCACCTCTCGCACTGGAAGAACTCAAATTGGAAAAGGCTGTATGTTTATGGCCTACTCTCACGTAGCCCACGATTGCGCCATTGGAGATGAGGTCATTTGCGCCAATAGCGTTGCCATTGCAGGACACGTAGAGATTGGCAGCGGGACTGTCATTGGAGGATTAGTGGGCATTCATCAATTTGTAAAAGTGGGGAAATTGGTCATGATTGGAGCTGGAGCCATGGTTCCTCTAGATATCCCTCCGTACTGCATGGTGTGGGGAGACCGAGCTAAAATTGTAGGTCTCAACGTAGAAGGTTTAAAAAGGCGTCATGTTTCTATAAAATCGATTCACGCTTTAAAAAACTGTTATCGTGAAATTTTTTCTTCCAAGAAACCGCTCAAACAAATTTTACAACAATTCCAATCGCAAGTTTCGGAAGAAGAAGTAAGAGAATTTATTCAATTCATTTCTAATTCTAGCCGAGGGATTTGCCGACCCCGTGTTAAAGC
The DNA here is from genome assembly GCA_023249715.1 of Elusimicrobiota bacterium. GTDB lineage: Bacteria > Elusimicrobiota > Elusimicrobia > 2-02-FULL-39-32 > 2-02-FULL-39-32 > JAHFCA01. Next base: position 85 of record JAHFCA010000109.1, on the reverse strand, counting down.
GGAAAGTAGCGCTGGCCAAACCTGGTAGGCCGCCAGGCATGTCCGCGCCCTTAGGCCTCATTGCCGGAAGAGGAAAGTTTCCGCT
>JAHFCA010000108.1 GCA_023249715.1 Elusimicrobiota bacterium | reverse complement strand
CCGTAGATCAGATTATTATAAACAAGGGGGCATTTGCCATTATGGATTTTTCTATACTCACGCCTAAAGTAGTTTTCGAGTTTTTATTGCGCTGGATTCATTTTCTCTCCGGAATCACCTGGATTGGGTTCCTCTATTGGCTGAATTTGGTTAACGTCAATTTTCAGAAAAGTTTAGAAGCGGATGTAAAGGGGAAGGTGAATCCTAAGCTCATGCCTCCCACCCTCTGGGTTTTTCGTTGGGGAGCGGTCATTACCGTGCTTTCTGGTTTGATCTACTATATCAGCATCCTCCATGGAGAAACAGAAACAGGCGCCTGGGGCCCGTTTTTCACATGGCTGCTTATTGTCGGCGTGAGATATGCCATTATGTTTTATGTTATCCGCCCAGAAGGCGCTTTAAACAACGGAAAAGTATTGGCCGGCGTTGTTTCAGTTCTCGTTCTTATCATGATTGCCGCCATCTATAGCGCCTTCCGCGCCCAAGGAGTTATGTCGAACCCTTCTTATTCCATAGGAATTGGGGGAGGGATGGGAGTGTTTATGTTACTGAACGTGTGGGGAATTATTTGGCCCGCGCAAAAAAGAATTTTAGGGTTAGTTCCTGTGGATGCGAGCGTGGATAAAGCAAAGCTGGCAAGGAGGGCATTTCTTGCCTCTAGAACCAACGCCTTTTTGTCTATTCCGATGCTTTTCTTTATGGGAGCTTCTACCCATTTACCCCTTCTGCGTTGGTATTGATGCCGCAGTTTGTCGCCTATACCAAAGATATTCCTGAAGGAAGTTCCAGAAAAATAAAGTTAAAGAATGGGGAAGAAACCCAGGAAGGGTTTGTTATTCGCCAAAATAACAGATTCTTTGCCTATTGGAACCGCTGTCCCCACATTTCTCTTCCGTTAGACTGGGGAAGCGAAGATTTTCTCACTAGCGACGGAAAATATTCCATCTGCAGAAATCACGGCGCTCTCTTCCAGATAGAAACCGGGGAGTGCGTGGACGGTCCTTGCGTGGGAGAATCCCTTGAAAAAATCCCTCTCAAAGTGGTTGGCAATAAAATTATGATCTGTCCCTACTGACTTACTTTGACGATTAAACCGATATCTTCCAGCACCATCGAGACCGCTTCGCACCGTTCCCGCGGTCCTGTATAAACCACCGAACTTCCTGTATTGTGCACTTGCCCTGAAATCTCTCTGGCACGGGAGAGGGAACAATGGATTGCCTTTAATAATTGCCGCTCTACTTGGTCGAAGGAATGACAATTGCAGTTAAAGAGAATGGTTTTCCAAAGAAAACCCTTGTTGGATGTGTCGGTTGGTTCCTGAGATTTTTTGAGAATAGTTGCAGTTGCCATAAAGACAGCCTCTGCCATAGAGAACGATTAACGTTTAGAGTATTGGAATCTTTTTCTGGCTTTAGGTTGGCCCGGTTTTTTGCGTTCTACCATGCGGGGATCGCGAGTTAGATAGCCCGCTTTGCGGAGTTGCGGTTTTAGTTTGGGGTCCCATTGAATGAGGGCGCGGGCAATACCGTAGCGAACGGCTTCCGCTTGCCCGGTAATTCCGCCTCCGGATACTTTTACAAAAACATCAAAGTCTTTATTAGTTTTTACTAATTCAAGAGATTGCACCGCAACCGCTTCCTGCCAAGAATTCCCTTTAAAATAATCCGCGACAGATTTGCGGTTAATAGAAATTTTGCCGCTATTTTTCTTAAAAACAAACCGCACCTGAGCCACTGCGGTTTTTCTGCGACCCGTAGCCCATAAAAACCCATGCGAGCGTTTGGGGGCGCTTACAGGAGCCGCTTGCGGGGTCACTGTAAGAGTTTCTTCTTTAGGTTTCTCTTCTATAGTGGTTGTTGTTTCTAAATTCGGGATATCTGTTTTCATAGTTGGTTTAAATCAATGGGTTGTAGTTTTTGCGCGATATGGGGGTGGGAATCCCCTTTGTAAATTTTTAATCTAAGAATTTGTCTTGAAGCCAATTTATTTTTTGGAAGCATTCTTTTAACAGCGAGTTGTAAAATTCTTGCGGGGTTTTCCTTTAAAAGTTTTTTATAGGACACAAAATGAGCTCCGCCGGGATGGCCCGAATGATAGAAATGAATTTTTTGTTCTATTTTCTTTCCGGTAAGATGTATTTGATCGACATTCGTGATGACAACAAAATCGCCGCAATCGACTCCAGGCGTATACAGGGTTTTAATTTTTCCGCTCAGAATTGTTGCAAGGGTGCTAGACAGTCGCCCTAAGGTTTGGTTTTTTGCATCTACCAAGTACCAGGCGCGCTTAAGCTCGCCTGGCTTTGCGTAGGTTGTGTCTTGCGATAGTGTTGCCGTAACCATAAGTTATAGATTACATAAAATTTTAGGGCGCATTGTCAATAGAACGATGTGTCCCTAAAGTAATGAATCTTCTCAAGGGATAGAAAGGGTTTCTATCCGCTTCTGGAGGATCCATAAATCCGCAAGAAATTTTTCTTTTTCATCTTTTAAAAAATGTTGGGATACTATTTTATAGTATTCAATTCCATCCAGCATGTTCTGCTTGAAAGTTCTTAAATAGTCTGCCGATATATTATAAACTCCAAGCGCGGCTCGTTCGATTTCCTGTATTAAATAATCCATATAGATTAAAAGCTCCTGAATAAACAGGTGCTTGCGCTGCGGGTTTGTCATCAGGTTGGTCCGGCCGTAAATATGGTCGATCATTTCCCGCAGTGAAGCGATCTTGGAAAAGTTAATGATGTTCGGCCCGCAGCAGATCGTGGGGGTTGCCTTGGGATCTATTCCATATTTAAGGGTGGTGCTTCCGGCTAAATCGTGGCAGATGCACGCTTTCTCGAGAACATTCTCTTCTAAAGCTGTTTTTATCTCCGGGGAAAGATTCTGGTTTCGGATTTCTTTTAATTTTAGTTTCTGATAAGCGTAGGAGGCGGTGCAAAGAGGAATTTTAGAAAATTCTGAATTCATGGCTAAATAACCTTTGGGACAGGCGCTGCCGGGTTTCTCTGCCCGGATGCGGTTCCTTCGCGCCTCCTCGCTGGCGGAAGTGCGTAAACACCAAAAGGGAACATTTAAAGGGGAACTGTTACTCAAATAGACTTCTTTCTCAGTCGCTTCTGAAAGCTTTTTTAAATGGACATCGTCCACATTGGTCGCTTCGGGCACTAATAAAAAGGGAGTTCCCCAACCGGTTCCATCCATTTCAAAATGATCTTGTAAAAATCGGTCTTCCTCCTGGGTTCCTATTCCGCCCTGCACGGTAATGCGCAGACAAGAGTTTTCGTAGCCGCTTTGAATGCCGCGCGCCGCCAATACTTTGATGTAGAGAGAATAAATTTTTTCAAAGAGCTGCCGTTTATTCTCCTTAAATTTTTGCAGGATGGGACCCAGTAAATTTCCCATGTTGCTAAAAGCATGGCCGCCGCAGTTCAGGCTCGATTCTATACGGTATTCGCTGACCCAGAGTCCACGCTTGGCTAAAAATTTTCCCTGAATTTCCGCCGATCTAAAATCGCCTACTTTTAAAATAATTTTTTTCTTGGGGGGAGAATCGTTCTGAGGCAAAAAATCGGCTAATTCGGCGGCGTAACTGTAGAGACGCGGGTTTAATCCGGCGGAAAAAACAATGGAAGATTCCAACGTGCTGTTGCCAAATCCCCGCAGAGCGGCCATGGCGTCGGAAAAATGGGGATCGCCCGCTTCGTCTCCTATATTATAAGCGTTGCGATCTAATTTAGTCATAATGTTGACATCGATGCTTCCGGGAACCGCTTTAGGCCTTAACGCTTCCTGAAGTCTCATTTTTTCCGCGGGATTCGTCGCGCTCAACATAAAAAGATACTCCCGCTTTAAAGAGGAGTCAGGCAACATATCAAAGTATTGCGTAATTTCACTCCCCGGAGAAAAAGGAGAAGCCTGTAGTTTTTTAACTTGCTGGTTCACTAACTTATGGACCAGGTTGAGATAGTGTGTAATGCGGGCGGCGCGGGCGTCCTTTGCGCTGTCCGTTATCTCCTCGTACGGTTCGCCTTCTTTTTGACAATAATATTTTCTCATCTGATCTATGAGAACATCATCCACCAGAGAGATCACTGAAGAAATTCCATACCGGGCTACTTTAAGAGGCGTATCAATCGTAAAGCCGGTGCCCATAACGGGGATGTGAAACGTGTGGGGATATAAGGATGTCTGCATATTTAAAATATTATCTTTACTATTCTGGGCAATAAAGTTACCAATAAATGAATTCCTGGTAAGAAAGTTTGATACATTTACTCGTATTTTGACCCATTTTTGACTCAACTTTAGTAACCTTCCTAATATAGGTTCATTTTAGCCTCTCTTTTACACACTTGCGTCATTTATTAGACCACTTCCGCTGATTTAGTTTCTCTGTTTTGGCAACTTCGCTGCACAGCTTTAGTTAGAGTTATCATTTTTATGCGTGTTATAAAAAGGGAGGAGTAAATCGATATGAAAGTAAATCGGGCCTCATTTTTGTTTTTGATTGCGGCACTCGGATTTACGGGAATCGGTTGGGGGGAAGAAGCCAAAAAAGTAGGGGCTACTACTTGCATTGCTTGCCATTCCGACCAAGGGGAGGCTTTCAAAAAGAATCCCCATTCAAAAAATTTTCCTCTAATAAAGAATATCCCGTTTGAGGAATCTTGCGAAACCTGTCACGGAGCAGGCTCTTTGCATGCGAATGCCGCGGGGAATAAAGCGGATCCCGGGTATGCTACTATTAAAAACCCCAAAAAATTATCGGCGGGCGAGGCTTCTAAAACTTGTCTTCAATGCCATGAAAAAGGGCAACAAGCTTTTTGGAAAGGGTCCCAACACCAATCTCGGTCTCTTTCTTGTTTAGATTGTCATAGCATGCACCACAGTATGGCCGATAAACTTTTAAAGAAAGAATCGGAAATGGAAACCTGTTATCAATGCCATCAATTAAGAAAATCTCAAAGCATGCGTTCTTCTCACATGCCTTTAAGGGAAGGGAAATTGGTTTGCACGAGTTGTCATAATCCTCATGGAAGCGTTGGAACTCGGTTGCTCAACCAGGATACGGTGAATGAGAATTGTTATTCCTGTCACGCCGAGAAACGGGGACCCGTTTTATGGGAACATCCTCCTGTGCGAGAAAATTGTCTAAATTGCCATAGCGCCCACGGTTCTCAGCACGATAAACTCTTAAAAATAAAGCGCCCCAGGCTTTGCCAACAGTGCCATATCGAATCGCGCCATCCGTCTACGGGATTAACGCCAGACAGTATTCACGTTTCAGGCAGAGCGTGTACGGAGTGTCATTCGGCCATTCATGGTTCAAACCATCCGGGCGGCGCTCGGTTTACTAGGTAAGGGGGGAATAAAAATGAAAAAATGTAGACATATAAAAATAGCTTTCATACTCACCCTGGCCACGGCGATTCCTTCCAGAATATTTTGCGTTGTTAACGAAGGCAAAGTTAGTGTAACGGGACAAGCAGTTCAGGGAGATCCTAATCTCTCAAATAAGTTCACGGAATATAGAAC
>JAHFCA010000107.1 GCA_023249715.1 Elusimicrobiota bacterium | reverse complement strand
TTTTATGCCGTTTAATCGGGAAGCTTCCAGAACAGAAATGGTTCCTTCCACGTTCGAGGAAAAATAGCCGCGCGGGTTTTGGATGGAAGGAACAATATCGGCTAAGGCGGCTAAATGAAAAACCCAATCGATCCCTTTAAAATAGGGATTTATCGTCTCAAAATCGGAAATATCCAGCGCCTGGAGCTTAAGATGGGGATTTTCTAATTGGTGGGCTAAATTTTTCTTTCGTCCTGTGGAAAAATTGTCTAGCACCGTAACGTCGTGTCCCTCCGCTAAGAGGCGGTCTACCAAATGACTGCCTATAAAACCTGCTCCGCCCGTAACTAATGTTTTCATTTTAAGCCAAAGATTTTATCAAATTAAGGTTTCGTACGCTTGCCAGAAAATTTTTTCTGGGTGGAAGCCTTTATAGGCCACCATCCGTTTTGAGCGAACCCAATATTCAATAAACGAGAGCGCTCTAAAATGAATTTTCCTCTTTTGATAGAGCCTCAATAAATCTAAAAATAAATGAAAAACCATGCCGCCAAATACTAAATAAAGCTCCTGGGATTGGAAAATAAAAGCGGTGGTTAACCATGCGAGAAAAAATTCCACGGTATGAAACGCTTCCAGAGCAAGGATAGGTTCCGTGGGAGAACTAAGAGCGAATACCCCGTGAAATTTAAACATCTTAGGAATACTCCAGTTTTTAAATTTCCCATAGTAAAGAAAATCGACATAATGGTCTAAATCTATAAAGAGAGAGCCAAAGAAAAAATAGAGGGTCTGGAATCCAAAAACAGGAGCCAAGGCAACGGAGGCGGCTCCTCCATAGGCAATGTGTTCGCTTACTTTCATAAATTAGATTTTTTTCAGATTTAGTGAGGCACTACCGCTTCCAGGGCAGGACTGGCAGTCTCCTTGGATATTTTTCCATTCGATCCATTCCTTGTGTTCTTAGAGTCGTCGTATAGATTTTCTCCGGGAGAGCGTTTGCTTACTTCATTTTTCCAGGCTCTTAAAGCTAAATGCCAAAAATTGGAAATGCCTAAGTTCATAGGATAAATCTTAAACATCATAAGGTAGCCTTTTGCTATAAAATATAAAGAGTGGTACACATATTTTTGAACCCAAACCCAGCGCACCTTCATAAAATATTTTATGACCCAAGGCGTTATCCATGGAACGGCTAAACAAACCGTTCCTAAACTAGAAAGGTTTAACTGCTGAATTTTTTCTTTTTGAGAAAAACAATTTAAGGGGCTCCAACTTTGGTAGGAGTGGTGGAGTTTTTCAAAATCTTTGGTGTTAAACCATTTATTTTCTTCCACATAGTCGCTAAAGTGGCAGCCGGCATAGGGATAAATAATGGTAAATTCTCCGAACGTGACCTTTGCTTCCACATTGATGAGCACCGATTCAATATCCATTTCGATGGCGCTCTTTTTTTGTTCCTTTAATATTTCCGGTCTTACGGGTATTCCTAAAATAGTATTCGCAAAAGTTTTTACGCCGTATTTATCGCACAAATGGAAGGCGCGAATGATGTCTTCCCGAGACATATGCCGCTTGATCACTTCGTTGCGGACATAGTCGTTCCCCGCTTCTATAGACATGGTCATGGAATGGAGTCCCGCGGGTTTTAAAAGTTTTAAATGATCTTCCGTTAAAATATTGCAACGGGTTAAAAGAAAGAATGGAAGCTTAATGTGCTTGCCATAAAGTTTGGCAAATTCTTTAAGCCAAGGCTCTTGGTCCAAATGCTTATGGATCCAGAAAATATCGTCGTAAAATTTAATAAATTGGGTGGGATAGCGCTCCATGGTATAGCGCAACTCTTCTACGACTCTTTCCGGGCTATACCGTTGATAGGGGTGCCCTTTACCGCGGTACATTTCATTATATTTGGGTTCAAAACAATAGGTGCATTGGTATGGGCAGCCGCGGGATGTCATAAACGAACGCATAGGAAATTTGGCAATGTGCGGCACTCTTGTGTAGACAATTTCGCGATCCAAATAGGGCAGCTTATCTAAATTTACTAAACGATCCGCCATATGCTGCCACCGTTCCACTTGCGTGGCATTCTTAAATTTAGATTTCCAATTGCTCTTAGTAAATATATTTTTAATAGTATCACAGCTTTTCCCCGCCATGATACTTTCTAAGAGCTCCACCCAGGCATCATCCGCTTCCCCGGCCACGACCACGTCGACATCGTCGTATTCAATGAGGCTTTGGTCGAATGTGCAATGGGGTCCCCCCACGACTACAATGGTATTGGGATTGTTTTGTTTGGCCCAGCGGGCGTATTTTAAAGTAATGGGGTATCCGCCGGTTTTAGCGGAAAGGGCTACAACATGAGGTTGGATGCGTTTTAAATCGGCGCGAACGTCATGCTCCTGCTCCACAGAAAAATAGGTGGTGCAGTTGGCTCGTTCCCGGGCGAGAGCCGAAAGCAGCTCAATCTGCATGGGGTCGATAAACTCCACGATCATCTCAATGAACATCACCCTCAGGCTTTTGCGGCCCGCGTTATCTTTAAAAATAGCTATCGTTTGTTCGGTGTCCATAATCTAAAAATTGTATCAAAAATTATTTAAAATAGATATGTTTTAGGAGGTCCAAAGTGGATTTAAAAACTCGAACTATATTTTTCATGCGAAGGGCATTCGATTTCCCCAATGTCCTCTCTTTTATATAGATGGGAACTTCCACATAACTGCAGCCATTGTGAATCATCTTTACCAGAATTTCAGTTTGATAGGCAAAACTATTTGTTCTGATGTCAATTTTTTGCAGCAGTTCTCTTTTATGGACTACGGGGCCATTAAAATAAATTAAATTTGTTCTAAATAAAAGATTATTCGTCCACGTATACGTTTTGGAAAGAAGTCTGCGGTAGAGAGGACGAACCTCCATGTTGTTTGTATAAGGGACGACAATATCTTTCTCCCCTAAATGTTGAAATATGGTCTGAAGGGATTCTATTGTAATTTCGTTGTCGCCGGGAACCATAATGATGTAATCTTTCTTTGCCAACTCCACTCCCTTTTTATAATTGTAACCCAATCCCATGGTTTGAGGGTTGTGAATGACCTGAACTTTTCGGTTTTTTACAGCCAAAGAATCCGCAATTTCACCGGTCCTATCCCGGCTGGCATCATCAAAAACAAGAATTTGATAGTCGTCAAAAACTTTTTCTAACAATGGAACTAAGCTAGTAACAGTAGCGTCTATATTTTTTTCTTCATTTAGGGCGGGGACAACGACGGTTAGTGAAGACATGGAGGCGTAGTTTTAAAAAGGGCCGGAAAATTCTTTTTCTCTCTCTATTTTGTGAGAAAAAATATCGTTATCGTTCTTTGCGGGTTTGCCTAAAACCAAACTCTTTGCCGCTTCCGCGATATTTTTATGGTTTGGATAGTAGGCGTTTTCTAAAACGGAACTGCAGGGAGTGGGCGCATCGGGGAGTGTAATGCGAATGATGGGCGCTTTTAGAAATTCAAACGCTTTTTCACTCGCGAGGGCGGCAATTTCGGCGCTGATGCCGCAACTTTTCCACGATGTATCCGCAATGACCAAACGGCCGGTCTTTTTAACCGATTCCAAAATTAAACTTTCGTCCAGAGGTCTTAAGCAGCGGGGGTCTATAATTTCGATATCTATATTCTCTTTACTACAGGTTTCCGCCGCCGTCAACGCTTCTAAAACCATGTGAGAAATAGCGATGACAGTGACATCTTTTCCTTTTTTTACAATGTTTCCTTCCCCCATCGGAATTGTGTAAGGTTCCTGAGGAACGGGGCCGCTCTTTTCGTAGAGCCAACGGTGTTCAATGCAAATTGTCGCATGGTTCGATTGCAGACTAGAAAGAATGAGCCCTTTCGCGTCGTAAGGGAATGTGGGCATAATTACTTGAAGCCCGGGAATATGGGCGAAGAGTGCCTGCAGGCTTTGGGAATGTTGGGCGGCTTGTCCCCACCCTCTTCCCACAATGGCGCGGATAAGAAAGGGAACTTTAAATTGCCCGCCCGCCATATAGTTCCATTTAGCGGCATGATTCACAATTTGGTCCATGGTTAGAAGGAGAAAATCATTTCTCGCATGGATTAAGACCGGTTTCATTCCGCAAAGAGCCGCCCCTATGCCAGCGCCGGTTAAAGTAGCTTCTGATAATGGGGTATCGAATACGCGCGCCGGTCCAAATTTTTTAGACGCTTCCACAGTGGTTCCAAAAATCCCTGTGGGATCGGCCGCGCCCACTCCCATAATAAATACATTCGGATCCATCTCCATGGATTGAACATGGGCTTCGCTGATCGCCGCTTTATAACTAATTTCTCTCGCCATTATACTCCCGCAAAAATCTCTTCTTCTTTTGGAAACGGGCTCTCTTTGGCAAAAACCACCGCTGCGTTCAATTCGTTTTGGATCGCATCCTCTATTTTTTTAGCGGTTTCTAGTGTGAACCAATTTTTTTCGAGAGCGGTATCTAAAAATCGTTGAATAGGACATTTTTTAATATTTGTTTCTACTTCCTCTTTAGTTCTAAAACCCAGGTGATGGTCATAGTTCGGTCCCACATGTTCTTTCCAGCGGTAGCAAAGGGCCTCTATTAAAGTGGGGCCTTCCCCATTTTTTGCTCGTTGCGCGGCGCCGCTCGCCGCGTTCCATACTTCTATAACATTGTTTCCATCCACTTTAATTCCAGGAAGGCCATATCCTTCCGCTCTTTTAGAAATATTCCCATGCGCTTGTCGTTTAGAGATGGGAGTGCAGGTGGCGAGGCCGTTGTTTTCGCAAATAAAGAGGATGGGTAATTTTTTTAATGCGGAAAAATTTAAGCTTTCATGAAAAGGTCCTTGTTCTACCGCTCCATCTCCGAAGAAGGCGACAGAAACAGTTTTTTCTCCCTTCATTTGGGCTGCGAGCGCCGCTCCTACAGCTAGAGGAATGGACCCCGCTACGATGGCAGAAGCTCCCATGGCGCCCACTTCCGGAGCCAAGAAATGCATGGAGCCCCCTTTGCCGCGACAACATCCCGTTACTTTGCCGTATAGCTCCGCCATGAGCGGTTTAAAATTGGCTCCTTTGGCAACGGTGTGGCTATGGCAACGGTGGGTGCTAAAAATTTTATCCCCGTTTGTTAAAGCGGCGCAAACTCCCGCGGCAACCCCTTCTTGCCCCAAAGAAAGATGCGTGGGGCACTTTATCTGCTGTTCGGGATAAAGCTCCACAATCTTCTCTTCGAATTTTCTGCAACGAACTAAAGATTTGTAAATTTCTAAAGCCAATTGCGACGTTACGGTATAAGTTTGCATGAACTTATAAATATATCATTTTCCTTTTTTGGAAGAAAGGTAAGCGCGCATGAATAGGTCTATTTCCCCATCCATTACTTTTTGAACCTGGGAGCTCTCTATTCCCGTTCTTAAATCTTTTACCATTTGATAGGGCATAAAGACGTAAGAGCGAATTTGGTTTCCCCAGGAGATGTCCCCTTTGTCGTCATAATGCTTCTCCATGGCGGCGCGCAATTTTTCTTGTTCTTTATCATAGAGGCGCGCTCGTAAAAGTTTGTAAGCCATGGACC
>JAHFCA010000106.1 GCA_023249715.1 Elusimicrobiota bacterium | reverse complement strand
GATATTTTTTTTCAGACGATAATCCAGACTGGCCTTGGTGAGAGCTCTCTCGTACAAAAGTTGGGAAGCGGATTGAACATATTGAGGATCTCTTTGATCGGCAAAAAATTTAGCTTTCGTAAAGTGACCCATCTCTACCCATTTAGCAGCGAATTCATCCAGGGCTTTAGAATGCAAGAAGGATCCGGCATGTGGATCATCGCTTAAATCATTAATCACTTGCTGTACTCTAATCGCGACTTCGTTCACTTTGAACGTGAGAGACTTATCTAACAAACCTATCCCTTTTTCATAGAGCATTTTCCACAATAAGATGTAAAGGGACGCCATTTTCCCTTCTTTGAGTGGAGCGCTTTCTACCAATTTTATGGCATTCTCGATTTCGTCCCTTTCTAAAAATTCTTCCATTAAGATTTCGTAGAGATTATTTTGCATTGCGTGAGAGCCATCCAGGTTTAGGATTCTTGCTAAGACCTGCTCTAAATTTTTAGTTCCAACTAAAGATTTAATTTCTTTAATTCTATCGGTAGTTTCAACCCAGGGCTGAACAGCGGATTGAACCTGTTGCGGCTGCTGTTTTCTTGTGAAAACCCAATACACAACTCCTCCACCAATAAGAACAATAAATCCAAATATATTCGTTAACCAATCTTCTGAAAGAACCCCAAATAACGACGTCGCACATGCTGGGGTTGCCAATAAAGTTCCAGTGAGTATAGTGAACCAGACGAGTATTGATTGAGTCACCGCTTTGGCAGGTGGACCCGTAATATAACTTATACTTACGGTACCTAATTCCGTATTAGGAATTAATTTAGACATTTTAAGGTGCAGCCCCGCCTCTTCGACAGCTTGCCTAAAGAATGGATATTCTAAAATATATTGGTCCGAATAACTGTGGGTAGTGATAAATCCGCCTGAAAATGTTTTTTCGTCATTTTCTGCAATTAGTTCCGGATCCAGACCATGAAGCTCTCGAACAATCATACCCTTTGTTCTTTTTATATGCGGGGCCCACAATTTTAAAAAGTTCACTAGGTGTTGATAGACCAACTCAGCGGTTATTTGTTTGCCTTTATAAGCAAAAGATAATTTAGAATCGATCACTCTATTGGGATCCTCTATCACAGTATTCTCATCGAACTCTCGATTGTGTATCAGGAAAGAGGTCATTAATACAACTCCGTCTTCCAGATTTATTCCATCTTTTTCAAGCTCTTTCATAAGCTGGTCCGGGTCATTAATATCCCCCTTATAATCCCTATAGGGTATTTTTTCCCTATCCAATCTAAATCTGGCAGTCTCTAAGGCTTCTTCAAATTTATCTGACACGAGGGAGGTAAAATATTCGTTATCTTGTTGAACAAGTTGGCCAAGTTCGGTTTCCTGTAACATAATTTCATAGAACATTTGGTCTAATTCCGCATCTCCACATCCTACGTCTAATGAATTCTTAGGAAAATCTTCTACAGCCATTTGAACAAATGGAATTAAAGGTTCTCGATAAACTTCGTGCGCATCCCCGCTCGACATGGTGTTAGGTCCTCTATGAATATGGATTTCATTCCCATCTTTATTTCTCTCATAAATAAATAGCGGATCCCCAAAGTGAAGGTCATCTATTCGAGCAATCGTGGGTGAATAGGCAAAATTAATTCCAACCATCTTGGAAGCGTAATAAAAAGCCACTTTACCTTCCGGAGTTACAATGAATGAATCCCCCTCTTTCTTAGCCCAGCCATAATGCTCTAAGAATTCAAAGGCTTGTGTTAAATGCTGGCCATTCCCTTTAAACTCAAATTCAACTTCCCCAGTGGCTTTATCGATATTCACTCCTTGTCTTAGCATATGAATTTTTAAAGTGGTTACTATATTTAAAAGAATAAAACCATCTAAATGGAGAGGAATTTTTTTTAATTGTTCAATTTCCCTAGACACTCTCCAATGATCTTTAGACAATTTTTCCAAATGGGATAATGAAATTTTAGATACATACTGGCCAAAAAGGAACTCTTCCATTCTAGCGGCAACAGGAATAAATTCTTTAATTTGGGAATATAAATCTCCCTGTTCTAAAGCGACCCACCCATCCGATGTTAAATGAAAGGTGACATCTAAAGTTCCCCTCTTTCCGCTAAACTTCACCCACCCCCGAGTAGTCAAGGTTTGCATTCCAGCTTCCAGGTACCCTGGGTTTGGCGATGGGACTCCTTTGCTATGTAAAAATTCAATCAGTTCCGTCATAGTAATTTTTTTCTTTTCTAATAAGAGATCTATAATTCCAAACTTTCTAAAGGATACAACTACAGCAGGCACAGCCAGCGCATTCACCATCATATTGATCTTTTCTAATTGACGTTTTTTATCTTGATAGGATAATTTTTCGGTAGGGAATGTAACTTTAAGGGAGGTGGGTGCGGAACGGATCGGAGAAACATACCGTGTGGGTGGCGCAGTGGAGCCAAAAAAGTAAGTACCGTCATCGCTGCGCCAAATCTTGGGTTGATGCACATTAAGGTAACTAAACGCGGCGTCGAAGCTGAGGATCCGGGTCTCCTTTATGGTATAGATAGGTGGCAACGCTTTCCCGGCTTGCCTTAAGGAGTTCAGTTCTGCTTTTACTTCAACCATGGATATTTGGGTCGCGGTTTTAGGTTTAGAATTAAAAAGGGATTGTGTCGCCTCTTTTCCGGAGATACGGTGCGCGTAAAACTGGTTCTTTGTCCCGTGCACTGGAATAAACGTGTTAAATTCAGGAGAAGAATGGTGGTAGAAATATATTTCAAACATCGCCTGTGGCGAAGACGACGCATTCCGTATACGGTGGATGGAACCTCCCTTGCCCCGAGTAATTGCGGCCATTTTAAAGGGCTTTATCTCCTGAGTTCCTACGGGAGCGAGTTCCCACACCTTCTCCTCTTGAGGCGCGTCTCCCGGATCTGTCTTAAATTCATAACGGTCTTCATAGATACCCGCTCCTAACGGAATCGCAATAGCTAAATTCCCTTCGTGGCTATGAACGCGGGTAGCTCCAAGCGCTTTCCACATGTGAGCAAATATGGAGATGTGCTCTGTTTGAATAAGAAGGTTTCTATGGTACTCTTCGTTACCTATTGGCTGCTCTAAAGTAAAGGGTAGAAGTTTTAAAAGCCATCCTCGCTTTTTTAACCAGTTTTCTATCAGAGGTTTTACACGTTCCACAAATTCTAATTGAATTTCTTTGGTAAGAGGAATATTCTTATCTTTGCTCCATTCCTCTTCTAACCGCGCTATTAAATCTTTAACAATATAATTCCAGAATATTATCTTTACTTTTTGAGTTATTTTTTGAACTTGCGCTTTAAAGGGGAGAGTGCCAATGGACGTAGAGAGTAGAAGAGGGAAAAAGTCTAGTGTGGGAGGCGCTTGCGCCATTGCGCCAACCCACAAACCCAAGAAGAGCCCGGCAAAGTTTTCCCTCAGAGATTGAACAAATTTTCCATTGAACTTAAGCCACAATCGTGTTAAAGTAAGGTTTATGGAAGAGAATATTTTTTGGACAGACCAACGTAGAGAATTTATAGCCACTGGAATTCTTAACCTAGGTTTAATTATATTGACTTCCGGATTTGTAAGTGATACTTTTATTTCGTTAAATATGTTTTTAAAATCAATGATTATACTGGGGGGTGGAACTTTATTTTGCGTTTCTATATTTATTTTTCCCAGTAAGGGAGGTAAATAATATGTTAAGTATTTCAGTAATGTTACTGTTGGCTTTCTCAGTATTAATAGCCATAAAATGGGAAGAATACCATACCAAGAAAAAATCTGCCAAACACCGTTAACCTGTTCCATAACCTCCCCCAACTCCCCCGCCGCCGCTGGTCCCCCCACGAATAGAGAAACAAAAGGTAAAAGAATTATTAGCGCCAACTGAATAGAAGGAAGATAATTTTTCTCGGGAAGGCCATTGCGATAGTAGTCCTGCAGCCAACCTTTTTCATCGAACTCGGAAACAATGAGATCCCCCGCAATGGGCGAGTATAGGGTACTCTGCTGATTGAGAATAAAATTTCTTTTATGTAAGAGTTCATACTTAATTTTGGCGCCTATGATTAGATTTTCTAAATTTTTTGAAAAATCTGGATTCTCCACATCTGCCTCTTTATACATTCTTAAAATCTGGTTAATTAATTCCAAGTAGTTATCAATAAGATTTTGGACTTCATATTCAAAACCAGACTCTTTAGACAACCCCTTATAATAAGTATCTGAGTATTGCCTAATAAAATCGATTCCAGAATGTTCTAACTCATTTTTTAACCTCTCCAACCATGTAAAAAACTCTCGCGCATCTACTAGAGTTTTATCCGTAACTATATCTGGAAAATTAAGGATGAATTTTTCTAGAATAAATCTGCTCAATAGTTCTTCTACTTGGTCAAAAAGGAGAATAGACTGGGTACTCCTCTTTTCTTCAGCGCCTGCCAAACTTCGTTTATTCTGGTGATTCCAAATATTATCTCTAAGAATTCGATCGTATATTGCAGTGTATCTTTCATTCAGAGTACCCAGAGCTTCTAATTCAGCCGCTTTTGAGGGACTCTGCGCAGAGACTTTAAGAATATTCTTAACAATTCTCTCTCTTTGTTCTTGATGAAAAGCAATGTAACTTTCAAGCGTTAAACCGTCAAATGCATTTGTCGGGTTACTGCCACTGGGATTAAGATATAGAATATGAAATTCTTTCAATTTGGCTTCGTATTTAGGATCAATTTCGAAAGGAGCCACAATTAGTTTTATTCCCGCCTCTTTTGCTTTAGTGATTAAAACGTTATCTAAATCCCATTTCTGATCTTCTCTGGTAAAGACCAATACATCCATCTGTTGAATTCCTAATCTATATTCCAACCCCGGAGTAGGCTTAGATTTAGCGCTTCCAGTATGTTTAATTTCAACAAAAGGCGTTAGTGAATAGAGGGGATTCCCTTTATTTTGGAATGTGAACAGGAGCCTCTTGCCATTTTTAGTTCTAATCGGAGCAGATTTTCCGTTCAAAATCTGAACATTTTCGCCTATTTTATCGGAAGCGACCACCACTGCTCCGGAACTTAAAAGAGAGTAAACTAAATTTCTACCTTCTTTCCCCAATCCAGAAACAGTAATGGCGCTATTTCCAAGTTCCAATGGACCGTAAACAAAAGAGGCCTGAACAATCCCCTGTTTAATCGTAAACAAGTTATCATTCCACAAACTTTCACGTAAATTTAATGGAACTGGTTTGGAAGGTTCAATTAATTTTTTATCTTCTTCTCCTCTTGCTTTACGATAGGCTTTCTGCGCTTCTTCTGGCAAATCTAATTTAGCAAAGGCATTAGCAACTAATAGAAAAGATTCGGCTCTTAAAGGAGAACTAGAGTCAATTTTTTCTGCTTGATAGAAAGCTTGACTCACTCTTTTGGCTTCCAACATTTTCTGAACAATAAAGTAATGGCCTTCTGGACTTTGAGCTGCTCTATCCGCAAGAATAAAGGCGGCTGTTGACCGGGAAATATATTTTAACCTGTTCAATTCCACGGCAATAATCGCGAAATATTGAT
>JAHFCA010000105.1 GCA_023249715.1 Elusimicrobiota bacterium | reverse complement strand
TCCTCGGGAATTGTGGAGCTAGTCTCTAAACGTTGGAAAGGTTATGGGTTTTAATTTTCTCAGCAATTTTTTATCTTATCTGGAGCATAACCCTAGAACCGACATTGGATTGTGGAATTCAACGAAAAATATGGGTCATCTTTCGACGCAAAAAGGTTCGACCGTACTGTTCAAGTACGCTCTCACCTTTTTGCGCCAAAATCTGACCCATATTTTTCGTCTCTATTCTCACAACCAATGTCGGTTCTAGGGTATAATTGAAGTCTTGACATTTTTTGAGTGTTGTATTATAATTACAACAGATGGGGGTGAGTGCTATGGAAACAAAGAGTTTTGGTGATTTTTTCAAGGAAATGAGAATAAAAAATAGCATTAGTCTCAGGGAATTCTGTTTGAAACATAAATTAGACCCTGGTAATATGAGTAAAATAGAACGAGGAGTTCTGGGACCACCACAAGATATGCAAAAGCTTAAAGAGTATGCAAAGTATCTTGGAATTAAAGGAGGGTCGAGTCATTGGCACATGTTTGTTGACTTGGCTTCAGCAGGAGCTGGTAGAATACCTCAAGATATACTTCTGGACAAGAAATTACTTGGAAGGCTGCCTATATTGTTTAGAACTCTCAGAAATAAAAAATTAACCAAGGAAATTTTAAAAGATTTGATTGAGAAATTGAAAAAGGTTTAAGCTTCCTTGGCAATTGAAATCGAAAGGCTCACTTATAATAAAATCAAGCAGTATGCTCTACAATTTTTGGATAATTACAATAAAGAAGAGAAGATTCCTATTCCAATTGAAGATATCATTGATGTAAGGTTGGGAATTAATATCATCCCTGTCCCGGACCTTGGGAATTTTTATGTTGATGCATATACTTGGAGTGACCTGAAAAATATACTCGTAGATAAATTCTTTTATGATAAGCGTCCAAGGCGGTATCGTTTTACACTGGCCCATGAAATAGGACATATTCTTCTTCATGCTAATATCTTAAAGTCTAATAAAGTAAATTCAGTTGATGATTATCTTGAATTTGTAAATAATATAGGGGCAGAAGATCATCGTTGGGCAGAGTGGCAAGCCGATTGTTTTGCGGGGTTAGTTTTAGTTCCACCTCGTCCACTTGAATTAAAATTCCGTGAAGCACAACGGAAAATAAGAGTGCCAGGAATACCTTTTAAAGATCCTATAATCTATGGTTATATTGCGGACTGGATCTCTGATTATTTTGAAGTTTCTCAAAAAGTAGTTGAAACGCGTTTGGTGTATGATAACCTCATCCCGCGTCAAAAATAATTAGAGAGTATAGAATAAACTCTCTAAATTAAATTTGGGATAATCTTTTAGGATTGAATTAGATTGTAGCGGAAGCGAATTTCTGGGCTGGGTCTACGGGAATGCCGGGCCCCATGCTGGAAGAGAGCGTGATCGATTTTAAATAGATCCCTTTAGCAGAAGAGGGTTTTGCTTTAAGAAGCGCTTGAATTAACGATTTAACGTTTTCGCAAATTTGTTCCGCTGTGAAAGAAGATTTTCCAATAGCTGTGTGGACAATGCCATAGTCGTCGGTTTTAAATTCAATGCGTCCCTTCTTTAATTCCTTTACCGCTTGGTCTAAACTAAATGTAACGGTTCCAGATTTTGGGTTGGGCATCAATCCTTTAGGACCTAAAATTTTCCCAAGCTTGCTCGCGTCTTTCATGGCATCGGGCGTGGCGACTAAAACATCAAAATCCATCCAGCCTTTTTGAATTTTTTCGATTAAATCGTTTTCCCCTACAAAATCGGCTCCGGCGTTTTGAGCTTCTTTTACTTTTTCGCCTTTGGCGATGACGGCTATTTTTAATGTTTTGCCCGTACCTGCGGGTAAAACCACGGTTCCCCGAACCGCTTGTTCTGAATTTTTAGGATCTATGCCTAAACGCACATGCATCTCGATGGTTTCGTTAAATTTTACACCGGATCCCTCTTTTACTAATTTAGAGGCATCCTCAATGCTAAATTTTTTCTTTGGTTCTACTTTTTTTGCCGCTTCTAATAGTCGTTTACTCATAGTTATTTTTCAACCTCAATGCCCATGCTTTTGGCGGTACCTTCCACCATGGCCGCGGCAGATTGTATATCTTTGGTATTCAGATCCGGCATTTTTCTCGCCGCAATCTCTTCTACCTGCTTCCAGGTTACCTTTCCCGATTTAGTGCGGTTGGGAGTGGAAGAGGATTTAGCAATGCCGGCCGCCTTCTTTAATAAAGAAGAGATAGGAGGCATTTTTGTAATAAAGGTGAACGATCTGTCTTCAAAAACGGTAATGACGGCGGGAATAATCATTCCCTGTTCCATCGCTTTAGTGCGTTCGTTAAACTGTTTGCAAAAATCCATAATGTTGACGCCGTGTTGGCCGAGCGCGGGGCCAATGGGGGGAGCCGGGTTCGCGGCTCCTGCTGGAATTTGTAACTTAATTTGTGTTTTTATTTTTTTAGCCATAAATGTCTACCTATTCTTATAATTTTTCTACCTGAAGAAAATCGAGTTCCACAGGGGTTCCTCTTCCAAATATGGAAACGGTAACTTTAATTTTTGCTCTCTCTTCGTTTACATCTTCAACGGTGCCGATAAAATGTTTAAAGGGTCCTTCATTGATGCGCACGGATTCGCCCATTTGGAATTGAATCGCCGCTTTGGGCCTGGAATCGGGCGTTGCAGTGGCTAGTTCAATTAAATTTTTAGCTTCGTTTTCGGGGAGTGGGGTGGGTTTGATGCCTCCTAAGAATCCGGTGACTCCGGGGATATTTTTTACAAGCCAATAAGTTTGGTTGTCGATGATCATGTCCGACAAGATATATCCCGGAAAAAACTTTCGTTTCTTAATGGTTCTTTTATTTTTCTTAATTTCTACAACTTCTTCCGTAGGAATAAGAATTTGAAAAATTTTCTCCTGCATCTGAGAATTAACCACCGCTTTTTCTATGGCCGCTTTTACCTTATCTTCGTACCCGGAATAGGTATGAATAATGTACCAAGCGCGCGGTTGATTTTCTGAACTGGTATTTTCTGTCATAGTTTTTATAGTATGAACCCAATGAATTTAACGAATATAAAATCTAAAAGCGCTACAAATACCGACAATATCGAAATTAGAACAATAATCACAATAGTGGAGCCAATCACTTCCTGCCGCGAGAGCCATGTTACTTTTTTAAGCTCGGCGTAAGACTCCTTAAAAAAAGTAATAACCTTATTCATTCTTTTTATTCTGGTTGAGGTTTTTTAGTTTCGATGATTAAAGCCACAACCAATAGCGCCAAAGCGCTCCCTACCGCTAAAACTAACCCTCCACCTAAGAAATCAAAAGCGTTATAGGAGGTGGTAATCCCTACTTTCTTTACCACGATGGCTAAGATGTTGGTCCATTGCTCTCCGAGTAGTTCTTGAGCTTTACTGCGAACCGTTTCGCCTAATACATCTGTAATTAAAGACGCGAGTTCATTGACCCTTTCACCTATAACAAACATTTTGCGAAAATATAAAAATTGGGAAGTAAGAGCAGTTAAAGAAAATATCATATAGGCTCTGCCCCGAATTTTTCCTGAAAGATATTGGAATATACTTAAAGTAATTCCCAAAAGGCCCATTACTAATGTAATAATTCCATACATGCTGTCGATTCCTTTTAAGGAATAGAACCAAATAGTAACCCAAGGAATAAAGGTCGAGACAGCCAAAATTAAAGATATCGTGCCAGCAATATAACTTAGAAACATGGTGAGCCTCCTTTCCAAATATTACATTTTTTCTGACCTAAATCGTCCGGGGGAAGAGGGACTTTTGCTCCCCCGCGCTGCTAAAAGCAGCGCTCCTCCGCAACCTGGCGGCCTCGCTTCATCTGCCACTGGCAGCGCTCGGCTCGCCTTCAAGTCCCAGTAAGTCAAGCCTTACTGGGGTATTTCAAATATTACATTTTTTCCGACCTAAATCGTCCGGGGGAAGAGGGACTTGAACCCCCAGTCCTGGTTTTGGAGACCAGTGGTTTGCCAATTAACCGATTCCCCCCTTTGTCGCGCTCAGAATTACTAAGTCAAAGCCTTAGTAATCTCGAGTCTGAAGATCGCTGCGCTAGATGAAGCGCAGCGACGCTCCTTAAGGAGAAACCTACGGTTTCCCCTTAACGCTCACTTCGTTCGCTGATCCCTTTCCCTGAAGGAAAACTTATTTTCTTTTGCTCTTCCTTTAGCTCTTGGCTTCTTTGTGAAGTGTGTGCTTATCACACGTGGGGCAGAACTTTTTTACTTCCACCTTTTTTTTATCGGCCCGTTTTTTCCCGGCCTGGTAGTGATAATTTTTTAGCTTACAGACGCTGCAAACCAGAGTTTGAATATTTCTTTCGGCCATTTTATTTACTCAACAATCTCGGTCACGACACCGGCTCCGACGGTGTGACCGCCTTCGCGGATAGCAAAACGGAGCTGTTTTTCCATGGCGACTGGGGTGAGGAGCTCAACATCCATCTCCACGTTGTCGCCTGGCATTACCATCTCTACACCGGGTTTTAAGGTTACAGAACCGGTAACATCAGTGGTTCTAAAATAGAATTGAGGACGATACCCCTTAAAGAAAGGAGTATGCCGGCCACCCTCCTCTTTGCTAAGGATGTAGACCTGCCCTTTAAACTTTTTGTGAGGGTTAATGGTAGCGGGAGCGGCAATGACTTGGCCGCGTTCAATCTGGTTTTTTTCGATACCCCGCAGAAGCGCTCCAATGTTGTCTCCGGCGATCGCTTCATCTAAGAGTTTACGGAACATCTCAATTCCTGTAATGACGCTCTTGATGGTAGGCTTAATGCCTACGATCTCCACGTTGTCGCCTACCTTTACTTTACCTCTCTCTACTCTGCCGGTAGCTACGGTTCCTCTTCCGGTAATGGAGAAGACGTCTTCTACAGACATAAGGAAAGGTTTATCGGTTTCTCTCTGGGGTTGAGGCACGGTTTCATCTACCTTTTTCATAAGTTCCCAAATAGGTCCGCAAGAAGCGCACTCTTTCTTACCGCAGCCGCAGCTCATCGCCTTAAGAGCGCTGCCCCGCACAATGGGAATCTTGTCGCCCGCGAACTCATACTTGGATAAGAGTTCTCGCACTTCCAGCTCTACTAAATCTAATAATTCTTTATCTTCTACGGTATCGCACTTATTTAAGAAGACAACAAGGTTAGGAACGTTTACCTGTCTGGCTAAGAGCACATGTTCGCGGGTTTGAGGCATGGGGCCGTCGGCCGCGCTTACTACCAATATAGCTCCATCCATCTGGGCAGCTCCCGTGATCATGTTCTTAATATAGTCGGCGTGTCCCGGGCAGTCAATATGAGCGTAGTGGCGTCCTTCTGTTTCGTATTCCACGTGGGATACCGCCACGGTTAAAATCTTAGAGGCGTCTCGCACCACTCCCCCTTTAGCAATCTCGGCGTAAGACATCTCTTTGGCTTGGCCCGCTTTACTCAGCACCTTTAAGATAGAGGCTGTCAACGTTGTCTTGCCATGGTCCACGTGCCCAATCGTTCCTATGTTTAAGTGCGGCTTCGTTCGTTCAAATTTTGCTTTGCTCATA
>JAHFCA010000104.1 GCA_023249715.1 Elusimicrobiota bacterium | reverse complement strand
GGTTCTGTTGCCCATGGCGTTGGCCAACTTTTTTCAAAATCTGGCGCTAAAAAAAATATATTCATAGGCTACGACAACCGTTTTAGAGCGGGAGAGTTTGCCCGCGAAGCGGCCACTGTTCTTTCGAATTATCGATTTAACGTTCATGTTTTGTCTGCGAGCGTGACCTCTCCCTTTCTCTCGTTCGTAACCTGGAAAGAAAAAGCCCCCTTTGGGGCGATGATGACAGCCAGCCACAACCCGGCAGAGTATTTAGGATTCAAAATTAAAGGCGGGTTCGGCGGATCTATTCCTCAGGAAACGGCTCTCCAAGTAGAAGAAAAAATCCATGGGCTGCCCGAAGATTTAGATATTAACTTTACCCGAAACGGCCACTTTCCTTTTAAAATTTCTTTATTTGAAGAACACCTCGCCGATTATGTTGAGTATCTTAGACAACATATCGATACCGCTCTATTTCAAAAATCTAAAAAAAAGGTCTGCTTTGACCCCATGCATGGACCCGGCGGGAAAATGGCGGAGGCTCTTTTTAAATCTCTTAAAAATCCCATGGAGACGGTTCTCCTGCACACTGCGGTAGACCCACTCTTTGGAGGGCTCCATCCCGAACCTATTGAAGCCTATCTTTCAGAATTAAAATCTGTAACTCCGCAAGTAAAGGCGTGCGCCGGTTTTGCTTTAGATGGAGACGGAGATCGTTTAGGCGTTGTGGATGAAAATGGAAAATATTTAACTCCGCAACAAACGTTTGCGCTCCTTCTCTGGTATTTAGTAAGTATAAAAGGATTAAGGGGCACGGTGCCGCAGGCGGTATCTCTGGGATATTTATCCGAAAAAATCGCGCAGGACTATAACTGCCCTTTTGAAGAAATTCCTGTTGGTTTTAAGTATGTAGCCGAAAAAGTTCTAAAGGGGGGCGTGATTGCGGGAGGGGAAGAATCGGGGGGATACGCCTTTGGAAAAACAAAATCTTCCACGAAACCGGGGTCTCTATTGCCGGAAAGAGACGGACTTCTTTCCGCCTTACTCCTTTTGGAAA
Organism: Elusimicrobiota bacterium; assembly: GCA_023249715.1. Classification (GTDB taxonomy): domain Bacteria; phylum Elusimicrobiota; class Elusimicrobia; order 2-02-FULL-39-32; family 2-02-FULL-39-32; genus JAHFCA01. The sequence goes on along the minus strand of JAHFCA010000104.1, from coordinate 4,566 downwards.
TGATTCTATCGTTAAAAAAGAATTTAAGCGTCATCTTGAAAGATTTAGAAAAGAAATATGGAGCCTCTTGTTATTTAAGAAATGACATTCCTTTGTCCAAACCGGTAAAAAGCAAGGCCGAATTTATAAAAAAAGCGCAAAACCGATTTCCCAGCAAGTGGCTGGGATTGGCTATTAAAGAGATGCGCACCTTAGACGGATTAAAAGTAGTTTTGGAAGACGGTTCTTGGATTTTAATGCGGCCCAGCGGCACGGAACCGCTGCTGCGCACGTATGCTGAATTCCCCAAAATGGAGCTCTCTAAAAAATCTTTGGAGAAATTATCTCCTCTCATCCATTCTATTTTAGAATCCTAACACACTTATGAGAGCTATGGTGATCTGCGCTGGGGAAGGGACTCGCCTAAGGCCCCTGACACAGAGCCTCCCCAAACCCTTAGTGCCCGTTGCCAATCGGCCTGTTTTAGAATATACCCTCCTTAACCTAAAAAAACATGGAATCACCGACGTAATTATCAATTTAAGCCATTCCAATAAAAAAGTTCAAGAATATTTTAAAGATGGCTCTTCCCTAGGGCTCCAACTATTTTATTCCTTTGAGAAAGAACTTTTAGGGACAGCGGGAGGAGTAAAAAATGCGGAGCATTATTTTCTTTCCGATTCCGATCCCAATGTTTTAGTGGTTAGCGGAGACAACTTAACCGACATTGATTTTTCTAATTTGATTCAGTTTCATAATAAGAAAAAGTCTGACTTTTCTATTGCGGTAACAGCAGTGGACTCTCGTTTTGAATATGGAGTTACTTTATTTGGAAAAGATGCCCGCATTGAAAAATTTTTAGAAAAACCTACCTGGGGCGATATTTTTTGTAACACTGTCAATAGCGGAATTTATATTTTTAAAAAAGAGATATTAAAAGAGATTCCAAAAAATAGGTTTTATGATTTTGGGCATGATCTGCTGCCGAAACTGTTATTGAAAAAAAAGGCGCTTTATGGGTATAAATTTGACGCCTATTGGACAGATATAGGAACACTTGCGGAATATAAAAAATCTCAAGCAATGGTTTTAAATAGAAAAATAGAGACTGCGCCGAGAGGAGAGCTTGTACGAAAAGGGGTCTGGATTGGAAAAGAGACAAAAATTTCTAAGAGCGCTAGAATAAATCCGCCTTGTTCCATAGGCGACAATTGTACCATCAAAGAAAATGTAACTATTGGCCCTTATACCGTTATAGGAGACCGTTGCATTATAGGGCGAAAAAGTGTTATTCTACACTCTATTTTGTGGGGGGATTGCAGAATTTCAGGGAGCGTAAAATTAGTAGATTCTGTTGTTTTAACTCAGAGAGTTGTCCCGCCTAATCTCTCCGTTTCTGGTGGATTGGTTTTGGACGAACAGATTTAAATAAAACAGGGCAAGTCCCTACAGCGCCAAGGAGGAAGTCTTTAATCATGAGTAATAATGGAAAAGGAAAATATTTTTTTACATCGGAATCCGTAACCGAAGGACATCCCGATAAAGTTTGCGACCAACTTTCGGACGCCGTATTGGACGAAGTTCTCCGCCAGGATCCCATGGGACGAGTGGCCTGTGAATCTTTTATTACGGTGGGACTCGCTATCGTAGGCGGTGAAATTACGACAAAAGGGTATGTGGAAGTAGGAGACCTGGTACGCAAAACAGTTAAAGAAATTGGATATACTCATCCTAAATATGGCTTTAATTATGATACTTGCGCGGTTTTAAACGCCATTGGCAAACAATCTCCCGATATTTCTCAAGGAGTGGACACCGGCGGCGCCGGAGACCAGGGACTCATGATCGGATATGCCTGCGATGAAACCCCGGAACTCATGCCGCTCCCGATTACCTTGGCCCATAAACTCGCCCGGCGCCTCAGCGAAGTTCGGAAAAAGAATATTCTTCCCTATCTTGGCCCGGACGGAAAATCCCAGGTAACTGTGGAATATTTAGACCATACGGCCATGAGGGTGGATGCTATTGTCATTAGCTCCCAGCATACCGAAGAAATTCTGGATAAAACAGGAAAAAAGATCACGGAGAAATCTAAGCAGGAAATTATAAAAGCGGTGATTGATCCGATTATCCCTAAAAATTTAGTGGATAAGAAAACAAAATATTATGTAAACCCCACCGGTAAATTTTTAATTGGAGGACCGCAATCCGACACCGGTATGACGGGCCGTAAAATTATTGTAGATACGTATGGCGGTTGGGCTGCTCATGGAGGCGGAGCCTTCTCTGGAAAAGACCCCACAAAAGTGGACCGCTCTGCCTGCTATATGGCCCGCTACATCGCAAAAAATATCGTTGCCGCGAAACTGGCAAAGACATGCACAGTCCAGCTTGCCTATGCCATTGGAGTCGCCGATCCTGTGAGTGTCATGATCGATACGAATGGAACAGGGGTTATTCATTCCGAAAAATTAACGACCCTTGTGAGAGAGATGATTCCCCTTACTCCCAAAGGAATTATTGATCATCTTAAACTCCGCAGACCTATTTATCAAAAAACAGCCTCCTATGGCCATTTTGGTCGCACAGAACCTGAATTTACGTGGGAAGTGACAGATAAAAAAGATCAACTTAAAAAAGCTGCGGAAAAATTAGCTTAAAGGAGAATTTTGTGAGACATCACCACGTAAAAAATATTGGTTTAGCCAAAGAAGGACTTCGTAGGATTGAATGGGCAGAAAGAGAAATGCCTGTTCTCCGTTCCATTAAAGAAAGGTTTAAAAAACAGAAACCATTAAAAGGGTTGCGTTTAGGCTGTTGTCTGCACGTTACGACCGAGACGGCGAACCTCGCCATTACCTTAAAAGAAGGCGGAGCCAACGTTACGCTGTGCGCCTCTAACCCTCTTTCAACGCAAGATGATGTAGCGGCTGCCTTAGTAAAGGATTTTGGAATTCCGACCTATGCCATTAAGGGAGAAGATAACAAAACCTATTACAGTCATATTCAGGCAGTCATCCGCTCTAATCCCCAAATTACGATGGACGATGGAGCGGATGTCGTCAGCCTTCTCCATAAAGAACATGGCGATATTACTTCCCAAATTTTAGGGGGAACCGAGGAAACGACTACAGGCGTTATCCGCTTACGCGCCATGGAAAAAGATGGCGTATTAAAGTACCCCATTATTGCCGTGAACGATGCTCTCACTAAACATTTGTTCGACAACCGCTATGGAACAGGACAATCCACCATTGATGGAATTTTGCGGGCCACCAACGTGCTTTTGGCGGGCAAAAATATAGTCATAGCAGGCTATGGTTGGTGCGGCCGCGGAGTTGCTTCGCGGGCAAAAGGTCTGGGGGCGACTACCATTGTAACTGAAGTGGACCCCACCAAAGCTTTAGAGGCAGCCATGGATGGATTCCTGGTCATGCCCATGAGCGAAGCGGCTGCCATTGGCGATCTGTTCATTACCTTAACCGGAGATATCTCTGTTATAAGAAAAGAGCATTTTATAAAGATGAAAACCGGCGCCATTATCTGCAATTCTGGTCACTTTAACGTGGAAATAGATATCCCCGCTTTAAAGTCTCTCAGCGCGAAAAAAAGAATCGCGAGAAACTTTGTGGAAGAATTTACGCTTAAAAATGGCCGGAAAATTAATCTGCTGGCAGAAGGGCGGCTGATTAATTTATCTTCCGCGGAAGGCCATCCTGCCAGCGTTATGGATATGTCCTTTGCGAACCAAGCGCTGTCGGCGGAATTTTTAACTAAAGATCATGGGTCTAAGATAAACTTGGAACCTAAAGTTTATTCCGTTCCCAAAGAAATTGATGAAGAAATCGCAAAATTAAAACTTCAAAGCATGGGAATTAAAATTGACTCTTTAACGGCTCAACAACAAAAATATCTCAATAGTTGGCAAGAAGGAACTTAAGTTTTTAGATTTAAAACACTCTTCCTTTGGATTTTTACTTTTTCTTTATCGCTCTCTGTCCACTTGGGGGCGGTTCCACGCCCTCCCGATTTACAAAAAGTAGATTATCCTACTTGTAAAACAAATCCCTCTGCCTTCGCGCAAAGACTAAAAATTCAAAGAGCTTATGCGCCAGGCAAAGCGCCACCCATATCTCTGACCACTTATAGAGTAGCGGTTCTGAGAATAGATTTCTCTGACAAAAATATGAGCGTGAGTACCGCTACTAGCGAGACTCAATTTTCTAATATTCGATCCTTCTACCAGGAAAACTCTTATGATGTACTTACCGTAACCGCAACCGTTTCTAAAGGCGGCTCCGGAGCTTTAGGGGCTTACCGCATGCCTAATTCTCACAGTAGCTACGCGAATGGCATTAACAGCAGCTATAGCTCTATCTTTAGAGACGCCGTCAATATCGCGACCGCAGCGGGATATGATTTTTCCAACAAAGATCACATTCTCATCTACCATGCCGGAGATGGTTCGGAAACTTCCGGATCTCCCAACAGTTTAATCTGGTCTGTATTCGATCCCTCCCTTTCCATTACATTACAGGGAAAAAGTTTTTCCGGAGCCGTTTTTGTTCCGGAAAAGGAGGTGAGTCC
>JAHFCA010000103.1 GCA_023249715.1 Elusimicrobiota bacterium | reverse complement strand
CATTAGAGAATTGAATGTTACGACTGCGACAATTATTACAGAAGATGTTAGTGGGGAAGAAAAACTTAACGATAACACAGTTCATTTAGTTCCTCTTTGGAAATGGCTTTTGGAAGGGGAACTCTCGCAGGAAACATCCCAAACTTTTGAAATTCAAGCGTAATAAAGATTCAGAACTTTTGATTCTTTGAAAGCCTGGGTTTAAAGTTAATTTAAGAAAAGATACATTATTTCTATTAAAACTAAAGCTTGAGCAGGAAAAATAATTTTGATGGAATTGTTTCAGGAATTTAGGAAAGAGAGGGTTTTGGATTCTGTTCCCGCGGGGCCTGTGGCAGTGGGGGTTTCGGGGGGGGCGGATTCTGTGGCGTTGCTCCATTTGCTGTGGCGGTTGAGGCGGGAGAGGGGTTGGAAGATTGCGGCCGTTCACGCGCAGCATCGTTTGCGGGGGGAGGAGTCGGCGCGCGACCAGAAATTTGTGGAAGATTTGTGCGGGCGGTTAAAAGTGGAATGTAGAGTTTGCGCCTGTCCTGTTACACAGCGTACGGGGATAGAAGAAGCGGCGAGGATTTTGCGGTATGGGGCGTTTTCGAGAGTGGCGCGCGCGCTGGGAGCCAAAACCATTGTAACGGCGCATAACGCGGACGACCAAGCCGAGACATTTTTTCTTAATCTCATTCGGGGCGCGGGGCCCAAGGGGTTGTGCGCTATTTGGCCGTTGCGGCCGTTGAGCGATGTTACTTTAAAGGCTAGGGATAAAAATGTGGATTTAGTCCGTCCTCTTTTATCTTTTAGTCGGGAAGAAATTTTGCGTTATTTAAAAAGCCAGCGGCTGGATTTTGTGGAGGATAGTTCCAATCTTAATTTAGAATTTAAAAGAAACTGGGTGCGGCACAAGCTTTTGCCGCTCTTAAAAGAAGCGCAGCCAAAAATTCAAAATAAAGTTTCTTATCTTTCTTATCTGCTTCAAAAGAGTAGCGAAGCGCAAGATTTGGAATTGGGAAAGATGCAAAAAAAGGTTTTCTTGGCCGACGGACGGTGGCTTGATGTGGAGGCTTTTTTTAGATATCATCGTATTTTAAGAACACTATTTTTGACAAAGCTGTTTCCGCACTCTTCTTCCAAAGGGATAGAGGCGAAAATGGCCACTCTAGAGAAGGAGAGAAGGCTGAAGCGTTATTTAGTTTTAATGGCCAAATTAATTCAATGAAAGATAAAATTACAAAACAAGTCCTAGTTTGGGTTATGGTTTTTATATCCCTGGTTTTAATTGTGCGTTCTTTTGGGACGTTAACGATGGAGCAGGAGATTGAATATTCCACCTTTAAACGGAGTTTAAAAGAGGGAAGAATAAGCGAACTGCAGATGCGGCAAGATTTAATTAAGGGAAAATTAAAAGGAGCGGACGGAAAAGAAGTGGCGTTTAAAACCATTCCCTTGCCCGATCCGAAACTGGTGGAAGAATTAGAACTCTATAAAGTGCAAAATTATAGCGGGGCCACAGACCGCGCCTGGTGGCCTATGATTTTGCAAAATTTGGTTTATGTCTTAATTTTCTGGTTCGTTTTTTGGATGTTGTTGATCCGTCCCATGCAAGGGGGCGGAAAGCAGGCGCTTTCCTTTGCCAGATCGAAGGCCAAGCTGCAGACGGGCAAAAAAGTAAAAACAAACTTTGGCGATGTGGCGGGCTGCGAAGAAGCAAAAGAAGAGTTAAAAGAGATTATTGAGTTTTTAAAAGACCCGGCCAAGTTTCAAAAGTTGGGTGGAAAAATTCCTAAAGGGGTTCTTTTATACGGCGCTCCCGGTACGGGAAAAACATTGTTAGCCAAGGCGGTGGCGGGGGAAGCGAACGTGCCGTTTTTTTCCAGCAGCGGATCGGAATTTGTGGAGATGTTTGTGGGCGTAGGGGCGAGCCGTGTGCGCGACCTCTTTGAACAGGGGCGCAAAAACGCTCCCTGCCTTTTGTTTGTGGATGAAATTGACGCCGTAGGGCGCCACCGTTTTGCCGGATTTGGCGGCGGCCATGACGAGAGAGAACAAACGCTGAACCAATTGCTGGTGGAGATGGATGGTTTTGACACTAAAGAAGGCGTGATTATGATTGCAGCCACAAACCGCCCGGATGTGCTCGACCCCGCTTTATTGCGGCCCGGACGGTTTGACAGGCAAGTGGTCATTCCCATGCCCGACTTAAAGGGAAGAGAAGATATTTTAAAAGTGCATGCCAAAGTGGTCAAAATGAGCCCGGAAGTAGACCTTTCTTTAATTGCCCGCCGCACTCCCGGATTTGTAGGAGCGGACTTGGCTAATTTGGTGAACGAAGCGGCGTTGCTGGCGGCGCGGAGAAATAAATCGGCGGTGACCTTAGATGAATTAGAAGAGGCGATTGAGAGAGTAATCGCCGGCCCGGAGAGAAAATCCCGTATGATTTCCGACAAAGAGAAAAAAGTGGTGGCCTACCACGAGTCGGGCCACGCTTTGGTGGCGCGTTTAACGCCGGGGGCGGACCCCTTGCACAAGATCAGCATTATCTCCCGAGGAATGGCGTTGGGGTACACGTTGCAGCTTCCATTGGAAGATCGCTATTTATTGGGGCGGGAAGAAATTTTAAACCGAGTGACCGTTCTCTTGGGCGGTAGAACCGCGGAAGAGCTGGTTTTTAACGAAGCGACTTCCGGGGCTCAGGACGATTTTTCTAAGGCGACCGCCATGGTGCAGCGCATGGTGACTGAGTTTGGCATGAGCGAAGCTCTGGGACCTATTACCTTTAGAAAAAAAGAGAGCGAAGTATTTTTGGGGCGCGATCTCATGACCCACCAACGGGAATATTCGGAGAAGACAGCCGAGCTCATAGACAGCGAAGTAAAACGGATTATTACCGAATGCGCGGCGCGAGCAAAGAAACTGCTGCAGACTAATTTTGATAAATTAAAATTGTTGGCGGAAAAATTGACCGAGAAGGAAATTTTGGAAATCGATGAGATTGACCAACTCCTGGGATTTCCTCCCCGTCCTAAAGAGTCCGCTGCCGGCGCTTCTAACCCGATTGTTGAAAAAATAGAAAAAGAGGCCAAAGAAAATAAAGCCGGCCCTTTTCCCACCTTAAATCCCAACCCACAGCCCGCCACGTAATGGCGTTTAAATTGATGGGCGTTTTAAACGTTACCCCCGATTCTTTTTATGACGGGGGGCGTTTTATGGCGCCGTCTGCCGCCTTAAAGCAGGCGGAGCGTTTAATAAAAGAAGGAGCGCACATCCTGGACATTGGCGGAGAATCTTCCCGGCCGGGGGCCCGGCCCATTTCCGCGGAAGAAGAAAAAAAAAGAGTTCTGCCCATCTTAAAAGGGATTAAAAAAAAATTTGAAAAAATAAAAATTTCCGTGGATACGGTGAAAAGCGAAGTGGCGCAAGCCGCTTTTGGCGAGGGGGCTACCATTCTGAACGACATTTCCGGTTTAAGAGATCCGGAGATGCTAGGCATTATACGGAAATTTAAACCCACCGTGGTTTTAATGCATAGCCAGGGGGAACCGGGCACAATGCAAAAAAATCCGCGGTATAAAAATGTGGCGCAAGAGGTGAAGAGTTTTTTAAAAAAAAGAATGGAATTTCTATTAAGCGCGGGGATTTCCCGGAATAAAATTTGGCTGGATCCCGGCATTGGTTTTGGAAAAACTTTCTCTCATAACTTACAGCTCTTAAAATCTTTAAAAGAATTTAGTAGTTTAGGGGCGGAGGTTTTGATTGGCTGTTCCAGAAAATCTTTTATTGGCAAGGCGGGAATGGAGAGGGGTGAAATTTTAGGCGTGGAAGAACGGTTGGAGGGAAGCTTGGCCGCCGCCGTATGGGCTTACTTAAACGGAGCTTCCGTTTTTAGAGTGCATGATGTGGCCGCGACAAAAAAGGCGCTGCAGGTAGCAGAAGCAATTCGGGGAGCTTAATTTGATTTCGTATTTAACGCTGATTTGGAATTACGGTTTGAGAGATATATTAGATATTCTCTTGGTGAGCACCCTTTTTTACCGAGTGATGCTTTTGGTGCGGGGAACCCGGTCGGTGCAGGTAATTCAGGGAATTTTACTTTTAGCCTTCACGACTTTTTTAGCGACGGAAGTCTTTAATTTTACCGTGACGGGATGGATTCTGCAAAAGTTTTGGGTGGCGGGGATTTTAGTGATCGCGGTGGTCTTTCAGCCGGAGATACGCGCCGCTTTGGCTCAATTGGGAGGACACTCCACGTTCCACTGGGCGCTAAAGGGGCAACTCTCTTTTGTGGAAGAGATGGTACGGGCGTTGCAGGAATGTTCCGAGAAGAAGATCGGAGCGCTTGTGGTGTTGGAACTGGAAACAGGATTAAAAAATTTTGTGGAGACGGGGACGCGTATCAACGGAGAAATTTCCACGGAACTCATTCTTTCTATTTTACACCCCAGATCCCCTTTACACGACGGAGCGATTATTGTTTCGGAAAATGGGATTGCGGCGGCGGGGTGCATTCTCCCCATTACCGATGATCCTCACTTTGCCAAAGTTTTAGGGTTGCGCCATAGGGCGGCGGTGGGTTTAACGGAAACGTCGGATGCGGTGGTTTTGGTTTTGTCGGAAGAGACCGGGCAGATTTCTATCGCTAAAGACGGAAATTTGGAACGGAACATTAGTTTTGACGATTTAAGAAAGCGGTTGTACGATTTGTTTAAAAGTAAGGACGATAGATCTATTTTAAAAAATAGCAGTCAGTCAGAAGGAGCGAATTTATGAATTGGTTTCACCTTCTGATTGGAAGATTGAAAGAGAATGGGACGCTCAAACTTTTTGCGTTAATGCTCGCCTTAATTCTTTGGGTCTATCTGCGCCACCCTTTTCGTTAAGCGGAATTGTTTGGGTTAATTTATTTATGGCGCTTTTTGGCACCGATGGTATTAGAGCTTTGGCGGGAAAGCCTCCCTTAAATCCGGAAAAATTGAAGGCGATCGGGTACGCGTGCGGAAAACTTTTGCTTGCTAAAAGCGGTTCCGCTTCCCGGAATAAAGAAATTTTAATTGGCAGAGATACGCGCGAGTCGGGACCCTGGATAGAAGCGGCGTTGTCCGAAGGGTTTTGCGCCAGCGGCTGCGCGGTGATTTCCTGCGGCGTGATTCCTACGGCGGCGATTTCGGCCTTATTAAAACAGGGGCGCTATCTGGGAGGGAGCGTTATTTCCGCGTCCCATAACCCGCCAGAATATAATGGAGTTAAATTCTTCACCTCCACGGGGTATAAGTTTTCGCAGGCGTGGGAGCGGGAGGTGGAGGAGAATTTAGGAACAGCGTCTCAATTTTATTTTCAACTCGCATTCGCTAAAATTTTTTCTTGCCTCCGAACTCGCCTTGGCGGGCGCCAAGGCTCAAACATGCGGAGGCAGAGGAATAATTTAGAAAAAATTTTCGCTCATAGTCGCTCGGATGAAAATAAAATTGAGACGCTGTTCCTAAATTCTCCTAAGGATATCTATCTTGAATTTTTAAAATCGTGCTATGCGCCTGCTTTTTCGATGCGGGGGAAAAGGTGGGTGGTGGATTGCGCGAATGGGTCGGCGAGCGAAGTGGCGCAAGAAGTGTTTGGGTCGTTGGGGGCGGAGCTGGTGGCGCTGGAGAA
>JAHFCA010000102.1 GCA_023249715.1 Elusimicrobiota bacterium | reverse complement strand
TCGTAGGGGTTCAGCCGATGAGCCCAATGGAGGAGCGCCCTAGAATGTTCTGCTGGAATATTTTTTAGAATATAAGAAGCAAACAGTGTTCCCATTAAGAAAAAAGCGGGAAGCGTTAATTTTTTTATAGCCGTTAAAGAGGGAAACGTTTGGGTTCCCTCTTCTAGAATAAGAGCGGAAAAAGTTAAAAACAAAAATAAAAGCATGGGCAAGTGAAATATAAAATCAAAAAAACTATGAACCGTTAAACTAATAAGGCAAAGGCTGGCTGCGATCTTTTTCCAGTTGTTTGGGTTGTTTTTAAGAGTTTTAAGCGCGGAATAAAAAATAAGGAAGATAAGCCAACAATAGACTATAAATCCAACCATTCCCATCTGCGCAAAAACATCCAGAAATTCATTATGAGCGAAATTCGTTGTTTTTTCAAACCTTCCAATTTCAAACTCCACAGGCAGTTTGTATTGTTGATAGGCATTGCCAAAATTTCCGAGTCCCCACCCTGTCCAAGGACGGGCAAGAATTGTTTGGAGCGCTCCTTTCCAAATAATAGTCCGGCTATACCCTAAGGGATTTAAAAAAGAATTACAAACATCCCTTAAACTCTGCGGCCACAGGGCTAAACACAAAAGAATAAATCCCAAAAATATTTCTAGCGGTCTTAAGGCTTTTTTCCAATTGAGCGCGAGGTAGAGGAACAAGGTAGAAGACAAAGCGATGATTCCCCCACGAGAAGAAAGAAGTAGTTGGGACATTAAAAATAGAATTGTGGGAAATACCCCGATAAGGGAATAGCGATCTTTATCCTGCAAGCGCGCGATAGAAATAAGAAGCCCGCAGTTTAAAACAGCGCTCAATAGGTTTTCATTTGGAAAAATATTCTTAACATCTAACTCTTGAAATTGAAAAATAAATAGAATGAGGACGAACACCATTCCTATGCCTTCTATCCACTTTAAATAACGATCATAAAATGTTTCATCCCGCAGAGAATAAAAAAGATAAAAATTGAGGGCATGCATATAAAGCGTAGTTAAGAATAGAAAGCCCAATCTATGTGTGACGATAGAATACAGGCCCGAAACAGTGGCGATGGATAAAAATCCTAAGAGCGGGCGATCTAGTTTTGTTTTGTAGAATGGGTTTGAGGATTTGTAGAAAAGGAATAAAGTTGTCACATCGTAAAATAAAAGCCCCGTAAAGGTTCTCCCTCCTTTAGTGGCGGCGAGCAGAGTTAGGAGAACAAGAAAACCCAACAAAAAGCTCCCATGACAAGAAAGGGTCCATAGGGAACTGGAGAAGTGCGGTGTGCTTTTTTTAATAAGAGGAGAATGGCTGCGACCAGACATCCAATTAAAGAACCTATAATAATAGAATGTAACATTCCTCGAACTCCCAACCACACTCCAAAGCCAGTAACTAATTTAACATCTCCCAATCCCAAAGATTCTTTTTTTAGAATTTTTTCTCCTAAAATTCTAATGGATAAAGTAAATCCATAGGCAACAGCTCCTCCTAAAATACTCTTAAGAATATTTTGAGAGAGGAGGGGGTTATAAAAACTAAAAATAAGACCGAACGTTATGAGAGATAGGGTTAAAGTATCTGGAATAATTCCGTACTCTTTTCCAGATTTAAAGTAGGTTACTAAATCGATTCCAGCCGCTAAATAAAGTAAAAAGGAAAAGATTTGAAGCATCCCTATTGCTAGCGGATGTAAATCTCTAAATTTAAAGGCTAAGGCCATAAAAAGAACTAGACAGGCGAACTCATTTAAGGAATAAGAAATAGAAATTTTACTCTTACAAGAATAACAGCGCCCTTTTAAAAATAAATAAGAAAGTATGGGGAGGTTAAAATACCAGGGGATAGGATAGTTGCATCTTGGACAATGGGAGGCGGGAATCCAAAGAGACTCTTTGTTTGGAATCCGATAAAAATAGACGTTACTAAAGGATCCGCATGCTAGGCCAAACAATGAAGAAAAAATAGTGATCATCTTATATTATTAACCCAAATAATTCAGTTGGAAAGCGGAATTCGAATGAAAATATGGCATTTTTTTCTTCACAAAAAAGTTCGCGCATACTAGAAAAAGTATGCTTGAACTTTTTTATTTCTAAAAAAAAGCCATCTTTTCATTCTCGGTTCACGCTTCCAACTGAATTGTTTGGGTTAAAGAAAAAGAGGAGAAGGATCACTCCTTCTCCTCTTTCCTTAAGACTTGCTGAATTTATGATGCGTTAAAATTCAGTTTTAAACTGTTACAAGATTACCAAGAGGTAAATTGCGTGTTCTTGGTATCGGTGTGAGAGCAGTTCACCCACCATGCACCACCGGAGCTGGAAGTGTAAGCCCAACCGTTGACATCCGTTATTGAGGCCGAACGATCATACGGTCCAGACATTACAATTGCGCCGGAATCTGGATGGAATGTGCCGAGTTTGGCAGTTGGAAGTGTTTCCATGTACTTGGGTGTCATCACAGTCACTAAGGAACCAGAGGTGTAGTTGCCTACCGCGCTGTAGGTGAATGGGGTGATACCTTCGTTATCTGAAATATAGATGGTCAACGCGGATCTTAGGTTTGTCAAAGATCCTTTCGTTGCGCCTTCTTTAGATTTGCGAAGCATATCCGCAAACTTTGGAATCGCCACTGCTGCTAAAATACCTATAATTGCAACAACAATCATGAGCTCAATCAGTGTGAATCCGCGTTCTTTACCGGATTTAGCTAATCTCATCATTTGTTATGTACTCCTTTTTATTGGGTAACGACGTCGCTTTTTCCCTTGTTTCTAAGGAAATTGTGATTAAATTTAACATATAAAATTTTTCTTGTCAATAGAATTTTATCTAGGTTCGCTGGAGCTGACCGCTAGGTCTTTTCCTGTTTCGTTTGCAAACTCTTTTTGCATCGTTTCTACTTCCAATTTTATCGTAGCGTTGATAGGAGTGGGTTGGGATGATTCATCCTTAATCTCTTCTGTTTTTGTTCCCGACGGATTAGAAAGTTCCGGTTCTTCCGTTCTCTCCTTTTCGGGGATGGGTTGTGGTTTTGTAGGCGGGACTAAAGGGTCGATAATACTTCTTTCATTTTCTTTTACCACAACTTCCGCAAAGCCTTGGAAGGAATGCGCAAAAGAGACCGCTCCCTTATAAACATCGCACGTGGTTCTTTTGTTCTCATACGCTACTTCGAATTCTGTTCCTCTTACGGAACAGACCGCTGTAGGGGTATTGATTTTAAGTGTTTGGCCGGCAGCCAGGGGCGCCACTTTTAGACTGGTTCTACCGGTTGCCTCATTAAATTCCCAATAGGTTGGACCAAGTTGGGTTAATTCTAATACCGTTTTTTGTTTAATTAAAATTTTATGGCCTTCTTTCGCCACTAAAATAAGTCGGGATTTTTTTCCGGTTCGTATTTTATCTCCGGTAACAAGGGATTGGCCGTTTCTGGCTTTTTCCCAGCTTAGGGAGCCCTTTTTATAAATTTCCACCTGTTCCCCTTTGAGCAATTGAATGATGAGTTCGCTGGCAAAGGAAAGGGTTCCAGAGCAACTTAAGACTAAGACTAAAATTAAGCTAAACCACGTTGTTTTTATTTTCAATTTATTTTCCTCCTTAGAAATTATCCTACCGCTCCAGACATATTAAACATCGGTAAGAACATTGCCACCACAATGGTTCCAATGACGGCGCCCATAAAAACAATTACGAGCGGTTCAATCATACTGGTAAGGCCTTCAACGGCGGCGTTTACTTCGGATTCGTAGAATTCCGCAATTTTTGCCAACATCTGGTCGAGGTTTCCTGTTTCTTCTCCAATCGCAATCATGGAGACGACCATGTTTGGAAAAACTTTGCTGACTGCCAAAGGTTTGGCAATTCTTTCTCCTTCCCGAATAGAAGTTTTAGCGGTAAGAACGGCTTCTTCAATCACGATATTTCCCGCAGTTTGTGCGACAGTGTCTAAAGCTTGCAAGATCGGAACTCCCGCCTTAATCAACGTAGAAAAAGTTCGCGTAAATTTTGCGACAGCCGTCTTTTTTAAAATAATGCCAAAGATAGGAATCTTTAACATATAACGATCCACGGTTCTGGCGACATGTCTCTTTTTAAGAAGAGTTTTTATGATAAAAAAGAGAATAAAGGGAATCGGAACATAGGTATACCAGTAATGAATTAAAAATCGGGAGGTTCCTAACAAGACTCGGGTGGGTAAGGGAAGTTCTTGTCCAAAAGAGGCAAACATTTCTTCAAATTTTGGAATAATAAAGACCAGTAAAAACCAGGTGATCAGGGTGGCAATACTCATGACGACAATAGGGTACATCATGGCCGATTTTACTTTTCCTTTTAATTCTTCGGCAGCTTCTAGATATTCTGAGAGTCGATCTAAAATAGTATCTAAGATCCCTCCCAATTCTCCGGCGCGTATCATTGAAATATAAAGCGTGTCAAAGGCTTGGGGATATTTTTTCATAGAATCGGCAATACCTAATCCCGCTTCTATATCTAAGCGGAGACTGGTGACTACTTTTTTAAATGGAGGATTTTCTATTTGTTCTTCTAAGATCGTGAGTCCTTGGACTAGGGGAACTCCCGCGCCTACTAAAGTGGAAAGTTGTCTTGAGAAAAGAACTAAATCTTTGGAGGTAATTTTGGGGCCAAAGAGTCCTTTAACTTTATCCACTAAACTTTCTTGTTTTTCAACCAGCTCTGTAACAGCTACCTTTTCTGCCCTGAGAAGGGCGCGGGCGGTATTGATGTCAGGGGCCATGAGAAAGCTGCTTACGGCTGCTCCCGCGGCAGATTTCCCTTTATAGAGATATTTAGGCATATTTCAATTTTTTCTTTAGTTCTATCGCAATGGACTCCGGAACAAAACTATCAATGTCCCCCCCCAGTCGTACCACTTCTTTAACGAGACTTGAGGATAAATAAGTAAAATTTTCGCTGGGCATGAGATAGACCGTTTCTATAGAGGCGGTCTCCTTTAGCCCTAAGTGACGGTTCATGAGCGCCATTTGAAATTCATATTCAAAGTCGGAAATAGCTCTAAGCCCGCGAATAATTGCGCTCGCTTTTTTTTCTTTTACGTAACGGACTAAAAGCCCCTTAAAAGAATCGACCGTTACGTGTTGCATGCCGGAAGTTACAGTATGGAGCATTTTCACTCTTTCTTCAACTGTAAAAAGAGATTTTTTATGTTCCGATTCCGTAACGGCAATGATGATATGGTCAAACAGGTTTAAAGCGCGGGCTAAAATATCGAGATGGCCGTTAGTGGGTGGATCGAAACTTCCGGGATAAATTGCAATTTTTTCAGACACTAGAGTAAAAGATATCAAACTTTTGTTCAGTGGGTCAAGCGATTTTAGCCCAATGCCAACTCTTAGAAAATTGTTTTTGCAGCGCCTCCTTTAACGCTTGGTTCTCGCTTAATTTTAAGGTGGGATCTTTTTCCACTATATCTCGGGCAATTTTTTGCGATTGAAAAATAAGTTCTTTATCCATGCTAAGGTTAGCGACCTTAAAATGAGGCAATCCATGTTGCGCGGTTCCAAAAATTTCCCCCGGTCCCCGCAAAATTAAATCTGCTTCCGCCAGCTCAAAACCATTGCTGTTTTTAAGGCAGATTTCAATTCTTTT
>JAHFCA010000013.1 GCA_023249715.1 Elusimicrobiota bacterium | reverse complement strand
AGCATCTAGAACTTTATTCGCGCCCTTCACAGCCGCAAAATTGGCAGCGGGGGTTGAAATACGTACGACCGATAAAGTCTGAATAGTGAGAGTCACATCGATCACCTCTGTTTGAGCTGCGCTTAGTTTTTGTGTTGTTTTCATAAACAGTGTTGCGCCATTGAATAGCATCATTGGCAATTTTCGCCATTGTTTCATCCTTTTATCCTCCCTCAATTATTTTTCTCAAAAATAATCGTTTATATTTACACTTAACTATAGCAAAAGAGTGTTAAACTTATCTCAAACTTTTTGTAACATTTTTGTAACATTTTTGACCTGTTTTTTCCCTCAGAGATTGAGCAAATTCGCCTCTTTTTTGGTACCGATTACATGTTACTCTATGGAAATGAAGAAAATAGTATCGATTCTATGGGGATTTTTCTTTCCTATTTCCACTTTGATTTACGCGGAAAGTAAAAGCGATTACAGCCAAAAAATAAGAGAGGGGAACCTAAAACAGGCCCTCCCGCGCCCTTCTTTTTACGCGCACCCAATCTGGGAAAAGAATAATTCCCTAAACCGCCTAGGCGGATATTTTGCGCCTCAAGGAATATCCATTTTGAATAGTGAAAAACTGACCCGCGCTCTCCAAGAGGATGAACTCCTAAGGCAACAACATCTTTTTCAAATACAGCAAACCATTCAAAATAGAATGGAACATCTAGAGACTCGAAGATCCGAAAACCTGCAATCTATTTTAAATTCAAAAGGAGAATTGGG
This sequence comes from Elusimicrobiota bacterium, assembly GCA_023249715.1. Lineage (GTDB taxonomy): Bacteria > Elusimicrobiota > Elusimicrobia > 2-02-FULL-39-32 > 2-02-FULL-39-32 > JAHFCA01. The sequence continues at coordinate 14,037 of JAHFCA010000013.1, read as the reverse complement.
AACCTACGATCTTTCCAAGATTCGAAATGTCTCTCAAGAGTTGCAGGTCCTAATTCAAGACTCCAATCAGCTTAAAACGCACATTCAAAAAGAGTTTAAAATAGATTTATTTAAGAATGCTCTGCGCCCGTACGAGCCAAAAAATCAAATTTGGACCCAGCAGAAGAAGGCGGAAAAAACAATAGCAGGTTATTTGGAAGGCCCCTATTTGAATGGGGGTTTAAAAGGATTTGAGGAATCGTTATGGGTGACTCAGCGACACTTAAGCGAAACGGCTCTTGCTCTCCAACAGGCGGAAAATAAGATGCAAGAGAATTTAATTCAGAATACCTTCTTAGGCAGCATCGCTTTTGCCACGTCCCTAGTGACTTTGATCCCGAGCGGAGGGAGTAGCGCCTCCCTATGGGTGGCTTCTCTAGAATCTGCTAACTCCGCGATTGGTTTAGGAAACACAATTCGAAATCAAATTATTCTGAGTGAAAAAGGTCTGGAGGGATTTCGCTCCGAACGGGAAGCATGGGCGGGAGAAGTCGTTCAAAACGTTCAGGGCGCTCTCCAAGTCGCAATTGGCGCAATCCAACTTCCGGAGACTTTAAAGTCCATAAAACCTACCGCCTCATCAAAAACCATATCGGTGGTACAAGCCTTATCCCATTTAAATCAAATTTCAGAATGGGGCGGACTAAAACAAAAAGCTCTGGGGAACGATGGGAGTTTTGCCCTCAATGCTTTTTTCGCTCTGAACCGTTTTTTGGATTATGACTCCCACATATTAGGAGAACCAGCCGATTTTTCCAAAAAATCCGTAATTTTAAAAAGGAATTTAAATCAGTTAGAAAATATTTATACCGCCTTGCAGGGAATCCCCGCGGTAAGGAACTATTTTGAAGAAAATCCCAAGACGCAATTCTTGATGCCAACGCTTGCCTTGGCGGCCGAGGTCCGGTCTAAATATTTAGATAGAACTCTCTTCCAACAACTAAAAGGAGGCGCGTTTAGACCCAATCAGATCCAGGACTTTTTTGATCTTAACGCGCTTTCATCGCAAAAGACGCAAGAATATAGACTAAATCCCGAAAACCAGTTGGCTCTCGAGGCTGCCTATGAGACAGCGCTCTATGGGAAACAGACCCAAATGGACCCCTACGTCTTACAAAAAAAATCTAAAGAGGGAGTAGAAACTAAATATTTTGTCAGCCAAGTTCAGGTGGGAGATCCCCGCATTCCTCTCTCTCAAAAAGAGAGCGCGCTCTTAGCCTCTCTCTACAAACAAAATCCCGCTTTAAACAGTTATAACTTAAAAGCAATAAATCACTATTCCACCGAAGATAGAAAAGATTTTTACTTTACTCTCTCCCACTCAAAATTAGAAAAGGTGTTACAAGAAGAAGAACCCTTTATCGCAGCGCTCATCCCAGAGAAGACGTTTGAAATTAAAGGGAACGGTTCTGGAATTAAAATGGGCCCCTATCAATCGTATCAGACTCCTTTGGGGATGGTCTACGGGGGAGAAGTTCACATACACTCGAGCGCCGAGAAATTTTCTCTGCCGGAAGTGGCAACCTTAAATTCAGTTGCGGAGCGCCCTCTCCGTGTTTTTGGAGGGGGAACCATCCAGATTAAAGAAGAACCTCTATTAAAATATAGCGATCTCTACACCTTTAGAGGATGGAAGCAGGCAACGGAAATTTATTCCTCCGCCATAGGACAAAATAAGGGCGGGCTTTTTTTGGGGATAGGTTCCCCGCGAGAGGCGTTAGAAAGTCCCAAAAGCCGATTAGGATTTATTCTTCCCACTGGCAGTGGAATTTTGCTGGAGCCCACTTTTGATAAAAAATCTTATTCCATTGTCTACCAAGCGTTAAACCTAAAGTGGAGTTCTTTATTTATGCAACCCGATCTTTCTTTAACAGAAAACTATCTCACCTCTAAAAATTTTGAGAAGAACCTAAAAACAAACCCCTTAAAATATTTTTTTATGGATGGTTCCAAAAACCCCCTTGCCGCCGTTAATAGCGGGGGAGAAATATCCCTCGCCTCCCTCGCTCAATTCTACGAAAAGAGAGATCCTACGGGCGGCGGTATTTATGAAATGTCACAACGCCTCTCCACTCCCTATTTTCAAGAAGAAGAGGCGGCGACTCGTAACGGACTTCACATTAAACAGTTTTGGAATTTAAGCGGATTTAAGGAAACGGGCGCCCAATGGAATTTACCTATTTATAAAAATTACTGGTCCCCTTTTAGAGCTCTATACCAAAATTCGTTCTTGGGAAATTCTTTTCAATACGCTTCCTGGGAAAATGGACTCACCGTTGAAACCTATTGGGCAAAAGGATCTCTAAATTTAGAGAGTTTATTTTTTAATCGCTGGCGGGAAAAGTCCCAAATAGTCTCTCAAAAAACAGAAGTTTGGACAAACTATGAACAAAACCTACACCAAACCAGAGAGAATTTAAATGCGGTCATTAGCCAATTAAGCCGCGCCCCGTGGAGAGAGAAAAATAACTTTATTTCCGCCGAGCAAATCTATAAGATACACCGCGCAGCCCACACTGTCTCTCCCCTTATAAAAAAAAGTTATCGTGCCTTAACGGACCTAGAACCTTCTTTTACCCTTGTGTTGAATACAGGTCTCTTAGACAAAAAAGCGATCCTACAATTTAAGGCAGAGAGGAATCTCCTAGAAAAAAGTTATCAGGCATTGAATAGTCTTCCTGTAAAATTAAACGATTGGAACAAATTTTCCCACTCCATTCAGCTCAACAATGAAATATTTGATACCTCTTGGGATATTCTCTTAAAAAGGGACCAGTTATGGCACCGCATTGATTCGAATCTCTCCACATTAACTCAAACGGCAAACATTTTTAATGTCCCCACCGCTCCCCTGATAGAAAGATTTCAATCTCGAATGACAGAGTCCTCTTTACTGCGCCTCTTTACCGCAAGCGCCATTGAATATAAAAGAGCGACGGCCAGTTTAAAAGCATCTCCGTTCTTTTTAGCTTCCGCTTTAAAATTCGCCGCGAATGGTGTCTATTTAGAAGGAATAGAAGAGAAAAATTACGCTTTGATCTCTATGGGATATTTGGGTAAATATTTAATTGTAAAAATTCCCACCGCCCAGATGGGGGAACGCATGATAAATCTATACGCTTTAAAACCGCCCACGCGCCGGGAACTCATTCAATTTGGAGTCGGACAAGTCTGGGACGATCTTATTAAATATAATAAACTAGCCCGAATAATTCAGTTGGAAGCGGAATTCAAATGAAAATATGGCCATCTTTTCATTCTCGGTTCACACTTCCAACTGAATTATTCGGGCAAAAAAATTGAGTTTACCGAAGGTGAAATAGGTCTATTTGTGAAATTTCACGGAGAGCGTGATCTGCGGAAATTGAGGAAATTTCCTTATCTTTAGTTTGGATGGCGCGGGTTGTTTTTTGCGGCGGTTTCCAACGCTTTAGGTCTGTTTTACCAAAGAGCGCTACGGTGGGGACATCACAAGCGCTCGCCAGGTGCAGGATACCGGTATCGTTACAAAAAACTAAACGGGACGATTGCATAATGGCTCCCATAACCCCCAAGGATTCTCCCACGATGACCGGAAAGTTTTGGCTGGTAATTTGGTTTCGCCATTCTAGTTCAGAAGGACCCAAAGCGAAGAGAACATTCACTCCATTTTTTGTTAAAGCATGAGCCACTTCCATATAATTTTTAAGGGACCAGCGATTTTCAATTTTATAGCTTCCCGGATGGATTAGAACTATTTTAGAGGGGATTCCCTCATTCCCATAAAGATTCTTTAGGACACCCTTCCCCCTCTCTATTTCAGCGGGGGAACAGATAAATTCTAAATTTTTATCCTTGAAGCGGAGCCCTAAAGATTTTAAAACTCCGGAATTTTTATCTACTTCGTGGGGCTCCTTGGAATTAAAAGGAACAAGAACAGTGTAAAAGGCGTTGGAAAGAGAGTCCCCTAAACAGGAGCCCTCATACCGTACCCTGAAGGGAACGCCCGAAAACAAAGCAATGAGATCATTGGTAAGATGCGTTCTTTCTGTTTCCAAGGTAACAGCTATTTCATATTTCTTAGAGCGAATGTGTGAAAGAAATTTGAATATTTTCCAAGGAGCCCAATTGATTTCTCTTTTTTTATAGAGAAAGAGATCGTCTACATGCGGATTATTTTTAAAGACATCCCCATTTCTATCTTGAACCACTAACCCAATTTTGATCTGAGGGAATTGAATTTTTAAAGCTTTTAGGGCGGGTGTAATTTGAAAAAGATCTCCCATGCGATAGGGCTCTTTAATGAGAAGAATGCTCTTAAAGGAACTTAAATGGAGAGTCGCGCAAGGAACTTTTTCTCTCTCCAAAAGCAAAGCGATGATTGCGGCGAATAATTTCCTTCCCCATTTTTCCAATGGAGCGAGGAGAGAACCCTCTTTTTCCTCATGCCAATGGGAGTCTTTTTTCATGGACGATTATTGTAACTTATTTGATATACTGTAACCCAATTCATGAAACTGGTGCTAATTGGAATGATGGGGTCCGGAAAATCCACCATTGGCCGAAGAGTGGCCAAAGAGTTAAACTGGGCTTTTTATGATGTGGATTCCGAAATCGAAAGAGTACAAAATCTAAAAATTCCCGAAATCTTCGCTCTAAAGGGCGAAGGAAAATTTAGATCTTTAGAAAAAGAGATGATCCAAAAATTATCTCAAAAGGATAAGGTGGTGCTCTCTACCGGCGGAGGAGCCCCCTGTTCCGCTGAAAACTGGAAAGCGCTCTCCCAAGAAGCCGTGATCCTATGGCTCAAGGCTTCTCCTAAACAACTCTTAGAAAGAGTTCAAAAAAAACCCTTAGAGGTTCGTCCTCTTCTAAAACAAGGAATCTCTCCATTAGAAGTGATTACTCAACTCTTAAATTCACGGGAAAAAATTTATAAAAAAGCCGATTATATTCTGGAGACGGATGGCTGGACTATTCCAGAGGTTTGTCAGAAAATTTTAGATCTCCTCCGGACAAAAACATGAATCGCATCCTTGTTCCCTTAGAGGCAAATCCCTATTCTATTTTTGTTGCAAATTCCCTCCATTCTTTAGAAGGAGCCTTAAAAAAAGGCATACCCAAACCCGCCAGAGCTTTAGTTGTAACGCATCCATTTTTAAAAGATCATTATGGGCCAGCGCTAAAAAAATGTTTAGAGCAGAGCGGATTAAAAGTACAATTCGCGATTTTACCCTCGGGGGAACAAATTAAAAATCTTAAAACGGTGCAAGACCTCTATAAAAAATGTGATCGAGCCGGGCTTGATAGAAATTCTTATTTGATCGCCTTTGGGGGCGGAGTGCTGGGGGATACCGTTGGTTTTGTTGCGGCCACCTATTTACGAGGAATTCCTCTTATTCAATTTCCGACTACGCTTTTAGCCATGGTCGATTCCAGTATTGGCGGCAAAGTGGGAGTGGATTTAGAAAGCGGTAAAAATTTAGTGGGAGCGTTTTATCAACCCAAGTTAGTGGGGTGCGCTCTTTCCACTTTGGAAACGCTGCCTGTAAAAGAATATAGAAACGGTTTGGCGGAAGTTATAAAGTACGGGGTCATTGGAGATAGCGAATTGTTTGAAACATTGGAAAAAGAAATCCCAGAGAAATTAAATTTAGAATGGATTGTTTTGCGCTGCGCTAAAATTAAAGCGACGGTCGTTTCTAAAGACGAAAAAGAAAAGAAAGGCGTCCGGGAAATCCTCAATTTTGGCCATACGATCGGACATGCCCTAGAAACAATAACGGGCTATCGGGAGTATAAACACGGAGAAGCGATCGCGCTCGGCATGTGCGCTGCGGGTTTTATGGCTAAAGAGCTCAAACTCTGGGACGTTGATTCTCTAATGCGACTAGAAAAACTTATTAGCTGCGCGGGATTACCCACGCAACTAACAAAACGATTGCCGAGCATGGAGCTCCTAAAACTTCTCTTTCACGATAAAAAAACATTGAACCAAAAATTGCGCTTTGTTCTTCCTAAGAAAATTGGGAAAGTAATTGTAAAAGAAGTTCCCACCCCTTTGGCTTTGGCCGGAATAAACCACATTCAAAATTATTGAGTGGGTTGCAGGCTGGATACACGATTTTCGTAGTTCTCTATTCCTAGAACAATCGCTTTTACCATATTGGAACGGAAACTTTTTGACCGAAGCTTTTTTTCATCCTTGCGGTTGGTAATAAAAGCGGTTTCCACCAAGACCGACGGCATTTGAACCCCGTGTAAAACATGAAAATTAGCTTGTTTTACTCCGCGACTAGAGAGAGAAAGCTCTTTTTTAACCGCTTCTTCTATGGTATGGCATAAAAGAGACGATTCATTAATATATTCGTTCCGCGCCATAGAAGAAAGTAATCCCATTAATTTCTCGTCCCCGTGAGAATCTTTCTCTTCAAACGCGTGAGAAGCATTCTCTAATTCAGCCAGATCTTCCGCATCAGGATCGGTGGCTTTTTCCGATAGAAAATAGATTTCAAATCCGTCCTCTTTCCGCCTCCCGGCATTGCAATGAATAGAGATAAATAGGTCCGCGCCTATCCCATTGGCAAAGCTGGACCTACCGTGGAGGGGAATAAAGCGGTCCTCCTTGCGGGTGAGATAGACTTCATACTTCCCTTTTTTTTCCAAGGCCTGGGAAAGTTCCAAAGCAATGGCCAAATTGATATTTTTTTCTTTAGTGCCATATTTTCGGTTATACGCCCCGGTATCTTTACCGCCATGACCCGCATCGATGACTATTTTTTTTAAGGGAAGGGACACAGAAGACTCCTGCGCCAAAAGAAAGGGAGGAAACAGCAGCGCAATAAAAAGAAAAAGAGTTTTTGTTATTTTATCTGGAACCAATTTGTCGCGCGATTTCTTCTAATCTTTTTACTCTCTCTGGAATAGGGGGATGTGTGGAGAATAAATTGATAAAAGATCCCCCCGATAAAGGAGAAACAATAAAAAGGTGAGCGGTAGCGGGAGAAACCTTATTGGCAGCATAAGACCGCTCTGCTCCGCTTTGTAATTTTTTTAGGGCGCTTGCCAAAGCAAGAGGCATGCGCGTTAAATGGGAACCTCCTGCATCCGCCGCATATTCTCTAGAACGAGAAATAGCCATTTGAATAATAGAGGCCGCAATCGGAGCCAAAATAAGAAGCGCGAGTCCAAAAATATTTCCCGATCGATCCCGATCATCGTCTCGGTTCCCCATGCCAAAAAAGAAAGCCATACGGCTCATCATCATAATAGCTCCGGCGATAGCGGCAGCCACCGTAGATATAAGAATGTCTCTATTTTTTACATGGGCCAACTCATGCCCCAAAACTCCGGTGAGCTCTTTTTCATCCAAGATTTGCAAAATGGCGGTCGTCACCGCCACGGCGGCATGCTCCGGATTTCTGCCTGTGGCGAATGCGTTGGGTACTGGAGATTCCATGAGATAAATCTTGGGCATGGGCAATCCCCATTCTTGCGTAATTTTTCTGACAATTCTATAAACCTGAGGGAGCTCTCCCTCTGTTGCCGGCTTAGCCCCTGACATCTTTAAGACAATCTTATCCGAAAACCAGTAGGAGATAAAATTCATCGCCAAGCCAATAAAAAAGAAGCTCATCATCCCTTGGCTGCCGCCTAAACCCTGGCCTAAAAGCATCATAAGAACCAAAAGACCAAACATCAATAAAAAAGTTTTAAAATAATTCATATTCCTTTACTCCTTATTCTTTAATATCTCTCCAATTTGGAGTTTATGCCCTTGTAAAAACGACCACGCGCTCATTTTATTTTTTGCTTCCGGTTGAACCTCTAAAACGAGCAAGCTTCCCATTCCACATTTTATAACAAAGCCAAGTTCTTGTTCAATTCCCAAAACAGATCCTGGCGACTGGGGAGAATTGGTTGGGTCTGATACCATCTTAGCTCTTAAAATCTTTAATTTTTTCCCGTTCGGCAAGAGAGTATAGGTTCCCAACCGAATGAACGCTCGTATTTGGCGGTCGATCTCCAGGGCGCTTTTTTCCCAATTAATTTTACCATCCTCTTTCTTTAAAAGACGGGCATACGGAGTGGGGGACTCCTTCTGCGTTAAGCCTTTTAGGCGGCCTGCTTTAACGAGAGCTAAAGTTTCTTTAAGGGCGGCTAACCCCAAAGGTATCAATTTTTTTTCGAGAGAGAGAGCGCTCTCGAACTCATCCACACCCGTCTCTTTTTGAACCGCTATCTCTCCCGTATCCAATGTGGGGGAAATCTTAAAAGTGGTTACGCCAGTAACCGCATCGCCGCTGAGAATCGTCCACTGCATGGGACTCGCGCCTCTCCAGCGGGGGAGTAAAGAAAAATGAACGTTATAGATTCCACGGGTAAAAATTTTTAGTAGCTCCGGCGGCAAGAGCCGTCCATAGGCTACCACAATTCCCACCTCTGCGGAAACCGCTTCTAGAGAAGACAAAAAAGAGACGTGTTTGAGATCTGTCGGTTGAAAAACGGGGATATTTAAACTTTCAGCTAAAATTTTAACGGGCGATTTTTGGAGTGCGAGCCCTCTCCCTTTAGGTTGGTCTGGCCGTGTGACGACCGCCCCGACCTCTTCATCCTTATAAAGAGCATCTAAAAAAGAGAGGGAAGTCTCTGGCGTCCCAAAAAAAACTATCTTCATTACCAGTTGCCTTTTTTTCTTAACTTTTTAATATCGCTCTGAATTTTTAAGCGTTTAATAACGGATAAATGATCAATATAAAATTTTCCATTGAGGTGGTCGGTTTCATGCTGAAAAGCGCGGGACAATAGCCCTTCTCCCGTATAGATCATAGGCATTCCCTCTAAATTTAAGGCTGACACTTTTGCAAAAGCGCTCCTTTTTATTTGGGCTAAAAAACCGGGGATAGAGAGACACCCCTCTTCTTCGAATAACGTTCCGCTAAGCTCAATAATTTTTGGATTAATGAGCACCAAGGGAACCGGTTTTCCCTGAGGTTGAATATCGATGACCGCAATCGCTAAGGAGATTCCAATTTGGTTGGCGGCTAACCCAATGCCCGGAGCCGCGTACATTGTTTCCAACATATCCTGAACCAATTTTTTAATCTCTTTATCAATGACATTCACGGAATCGCACTTTTTTCTTAATAGCGGATCCCCATGCTTCACAATCTTCCTCAGCGCCATAATGCCTCCTAAGAACCATCCTTTAAGGATGTCAACTTTAATCCCAATCGGTAGAGCCGTTTTTCCGCTTCCAGAAATTTTTTGTCCGCTTCCACCAAGTGACCGCCTATAATTTTGAAATCCTGATTAAACCGCTCTATATCGGTGGAGAGTTGATCGAGATATTTTAAAATATCGCGCGCCTTTTCTTCTACCTTAAGCCCTCTCAATCCCAGAGATAATGTCATTAAATAGGGATATAAAGAGTTGGGAGAAACAGGAAAAACTCTTTTTTGAGCGGCGTAAGAAAAAAGGTCGCTCCCCAACTCTTCCTCCTTCCCTTGCACCATCACCTGATAATAGATATTTTCTGTGGGAATATACATTAAAGCAAAAGGGAGAGTGCCCTCTTCCGGGGTGATATATTTTTGAACAGAATCGATGTGGCGCTTAACGTTTCTGGAAAATTCTTTTCTTAATACCTCTTGTTCTTTTTCATCCTTGCATTCGATGAGTCGCTTAAAATTATCCAAGGGAAATTTAGAATCGATGGGGATCATCCCGTCTTTAAGGCGAATGATCGCGTCTACTTTGCAGCCATTTTTAAAGGCGTACTGCACCGCAAAAAAACTCTCTCCCGGCAGAATTTCCTTTAAAATATTTTCCAGAAGAATTTCTCCCATCCGACCTCTCGCTTTGGGAGGGCGGAGGATCTCTTCGAGAGTGGATAAATTTTTTGTCGCTTCAAAAATTCTTTCCGTAGCCTGCGAGAGCGAACCCAGCTGATGGGAAACCGCCTGAATTACCTTAGAAGAATTTTCCAAGCGGGAATCGATCTGGCCGGTCGTTAGATGTAAACTCTGACTAATTGCTTGTATTTGGCTTTCCAGATGTTTAAAGAAAAAAAGAACGATGCCTAGCAGCCCTAGGAAAAGCACTGTGAGCAATACTATCAGTAACGCCATGGTATTCATCTAGCCCCCTTTTCCATCTACTCCCGGACAAATTTTTTCATAGGGACAATAGCGGCATTGATATCCGGGGTTAGGATCAAATTTTTCTCCCTTAATTTTCTGGATCGCCTCTCGCACCGCCGCCAAAGCCTTTTCTACCCGTTTAACTTCGGGAACAGAGCTGCCAATGAGATCCGTCTTTACAAAATGGAGTACCGCTTTTTTGGGCAAAAACCCATACTTATTTTGAAAGGCAACAGAGTAGAGCAGAAGCTGAATAGAATCCTTGGCTTTATGATCGGCATCCTTTTGGGTTTTAACATCGGCCGTTTTATAATCGATGACTGCGGAATTGTCCTTTGAAACATCCACTCTGTCCCAGCGCCCCCGAACCGTGACATCGTCCACGTTAAACCTAAAACTCTCTTCTACTAACGTGGGCAGAGACTCCGATTCTTCCTCTTTCTTATAATAGGATTTAAGAATATTCAAACCTTCCTGAAACCGTATCTCTTCGTGTTCACGGGAGATAAATCCTTCGCTTCTCCAGCACTTCTTAAAAAGCGCCTGCAACTCGTCCACACTCATTTTAATATTTTCTTTCCTTGAGTTGTGATACCCTTTGAGCGCTTCGTGAATGGCCATGCCAAAGACGGCCGTATGGTGCATGCTGACCGGGATCTTTAAGAGATGGGAGAATTTAAATTTCATGGCGCAATCCAAATAATCATCCACCGCCGTCACCGATAAAGAAAGTTTAGAGGGAACCATGCTCTTAAGTGACGCCACGGGCTCCTTGTAGGAAAAGACCAAAAGGGATTGAATGGGATTCGCTTTTATGAGAGGAATATCCACGGTGGGTTTGTCCGCCGTTTCCAAAACGAACTGGGAAACCTTCCACATTTTTTTCTTACCCATGTCTCGGGCGCAACTTAACGTAAGCTCCCCCTTGGCCCGAGTGAGCCCCACGTAAAAGAGGCGTCTCTCTTCCTGAATATGCACATCGCCGCTGGGCAAAATATCTTTAATTAAACCTTCAGGCAATGTAAACGGATCTTTGCGATCGTAGAGGGGAAAATGGCCTTGTTCTAAACCAACCAAAAAGACAATGGGAAATTCCAACCCCTTGGCGGCATGGACGGTTAAAATATTGACGGCATTTTCATCCCAGCTCGCCTCGGAGCTGGCGGGGTCGTCTCCCGCTCCCTTCAAGGCCTCGATATACTGAACAAAAAAATGGACGCGGTCATATTGCGCCGCCTCCCCAAATTTTTTAATTAAATCGAAAAACCGTCTTAAATTTTGAGCAATCTCTACCGACCGATAATCTTTACCTTCCGCTAAATTGCGAAAGGTGCCAATGGATTCAAAATAATCATAGAGAAGCCGCCCCGTGGTCTTATGACTGGAGAGATTTCTGAATTTTTGCAGATCTAAAATAAGTTTTTCAATTTTTTCTTTTTCTTTATCGCTGAACTCAAGCCCATCCCATGTTTCCCCATGGACAATTTTCTTAAAAATTTCAAACAGGGTTCTATGGCTCTTGGAAGCCTCGCGGGCAGCCAATAGGCAAACCTCGGCATCCAGGGAATAGAGAGGAGTGGTCGCTAAATAGTAGAGACTGGTGGAGTCGTCTAGAGAGTCGAGCGCGCGTAAAAAAGAGAGAGCTATCTTAATTTCTTCCTGGTCATAAAGGCCGGCATTTCCGGAAAATCGCCAAGGGATTGCCAAAGCGTTCAACGATTTAATAAAAGGTTCGGCAGCCCCATTGGTGCGAACTAAAATGGCAAAATCTTTATATTCCGGATTTTCCTCTTTAACTTTTTTTTGAATTTTTAGAGCGATCTCGTCCGCTTCTTCGTAACGTGTTTCAAAATGGAGATACTCCACCCGTTTGCCCACTCCGCTTTGGGAACGCAAAGATTTATTGATCTTATCCTGATATTCTAATCGGTTGGGATTATTCTGTTGAATGAGCTGATAGGCCGCGCCCAAAATGGACTCCGTAGATCTATAATTTTCATCCAGAACAATCTCCTTGGCCTGGGGGTAACTTTTTCTGAATCCTAAAATATTAGAAAGACAGGCTCCTCTGAATTTATAGATCGATTGGTCATCGTCCCCCACAACGGTTAAATTGCTCTGGGTGCCGGCCAAAAGTTTAACCAATTCAAATTGGGCATAGTTGGTATCCTGGAATTCGTCCACTAAAATATATTTAAAACGGGCCTGATATTTTTTAAGAACGGCGGGTTTCTCTCTTAAAATTTTTAGGGCTAAAATCACCTGATCGCCAAAATCGATAAACCCTTTTTTGAGCTTTAGTTCTTCATAGGCCTGGTAACACTCCGCCACTTCCAGACATTTTTCCGCCTCCTCTTTTTCTTCTTCATTTTTAGAGAGAGAGACCAGGCGCAACGCTTCCTTTATGAATTCTTTAGGAGCGATCTCTTCATCCTTGGCCCGGCTAAAGTGCGCTAACAGATTTTCTATAAAGCGGGTAGGGTCCTGGAGAGGGCGATAATATTTGAGATTCAAATCGAAGAGGTGTTGGGTCATAAAGACCACCGTTTCCGGCTGGCTATATACTTTAAAATTGGGGGAGAAACCAATTTCAAAAGCGTGGTCGCGCAATAATTTGTCTCCAAAGGAGTGAAATGTGGAGATTAAAACATCGTTAAACCCATAGGGGACTAAACGGTCTACCCGTTCTTCCATCTCAAGGGCGGCTCTGTCGGTAAAGGTAAGGGCTAAAATTCCAGAAGGGAGCGCTTTTTTGGAACTAATGAGTTGGGCGATTCTTTTGGTCAGTACGGTTGTTTTCCCGGTGCCAGCTCCCGCGATAATTAGGAGCGGACCTTCTCCATGCAATACCGCCTTAACTTGCGCCGGATTTAAACCTTCGAGGATGGGGTTCATAGATTGGGAGATGAAACCAAGATTAATTATAAAAAAGGCGCTCGCGCCCGCGCGCTCGCTCCACTGCGAGCTTTTCCGTATGCGAGTGAAAAGCTCGCAGAGGCTTTTTTATAATTAATCTTGGCTTTCATCTCCTTGTAGAAAGTTATCTCTAATTAGATTTTAGCACGTCCAACATTTCTGGGATAGAGGTTAATTTTTCTCGGATTTTTCCCAATTTTTTTCCGGATTCTATTTCATGGCGATCTAACTGTTTCCATTGGGAGAAGTTTACCGCAAAAACTCCTCTCTTCTTTAGCAGAGTTTCTAACTCTTCAAAATTTTCACTCTTACTTTTAAGCTTTCCGGTGGAGAAATCTTCCAGAATATTTTTTACCGTCTCCTGGGCATCCGGTTTATTGGTTCCAATGACTCCGGAAGGTCCTCGTTTGGCCCAGCCCACCGTGTAGAGGCCCTCTAATATTTCATTATTTTGCGGATTTAGAATGCGCCCCATCTGGTTGGGAATTGTTCCGCTTTTAGAATTGTAAGGAAGATCGGGAAGGGGAACTCCTTTGTAACCGACGGAGCGAAAGACCAAATCGACCGGCAACGTTACAGTGACGCCTGTACCCTTGGGGCGTAGAGAGCCGTCTTTTTCTTGGGTGAGCCTATTTTTTTCCAGTTTGATCGCGCAAACTTTTCCGTTTTTACCGATGAGTTCCACGGGGGAAACAAGAAACAGGACTGTAATTTTTCTTGGTTTATTTTTTAACGGTTTTAAAGCCTGTTCCTGTAAAATTGTAACATTATTTTTTGCCGTGGGGGAAGCGCTCTCTGCCAAAGAAGCCCGGCTTAAATCCTCTAACTCCACTTCTTTAGGATGGACCACTAAATCGGCCCCTTCTAAATTACAAAGCTCCCGAATTTCCGGGTTGGTAAAGGCCGCTTGGGCGATTCCTCTGCGCCCACAGAGATAAACTTCTTTTACTTTACTATTTTT
>JAHFCA010000101.1 GCA_023249715.1 Elusimicrobiota bacterium | reverse complement strand
TGCATTGGCAAACCCGAGTCCCCTATGGAGATATATTGCAAGGAGTGAGATCTAGTTTTTGGGAATCGCTTCAACCCTATTTACCCTCTAAAACTTTACAGGGAAAACATTCCTTTAAACGGTTAGATCAAAAATGGGTCTTGCGCAGTCTGCTCTATTCCGGACAAACTCATATTGGGGACCGGACTATGGTGTTTGAAGACGGCCTCTATGAAATTACCGCCCGCACAAAAGGGTATCACTTTCTTTTGCGCCGCGCTTAGAAATTATTTAAAGAAGATTTCGGCGAGTTGCTTCCAGGATTCGGGAACAATTTTTAGTTGGGCCGTCGCTTCTTTTAAGGAAACTCCCACCACAACATTCCCACGCAGCGCTACCATCTCGCCAAACTTTCCTTCCTGAGCGAGTTCTGCCGCTTTTACGCCTACACGCGTACCCAGAATTCTGTCGAAGAGAGTGGGAGATCCTCCACGTTGGATGTGGCCAATCACACTGGCGCGCGTTTCCAATTTGGTTTCTCTCTCTATAATTTCGGCTAGTCTTTCTCCCACGCCGCGCTTTTTTAAGAGCATGTGGCCAAACTCATCCAGTTGTTCTTCCTCGACTTTTTCTCTCCCAATGGTAATCGCTTCCGAGGCGACCACTAAAGCGACTTTATTGCGCTCATGAGCTTTTTTAATGTGATCGCACATTTTTTTGACATCTACCGGAAATTCTGGAATGCAAACCCAATCGGCGGCGCCCGCCAGGGCGGTAAAGAGAGCCACCCACCCAGCATGACGCCCCATGACTTCTAAAATCATAACGCGTCTATGGCTGCGGCCGGTATCCTTTAAACGTTCCGCCGCGTCCACCGCAATGGTGGTAGCGGTATCAAACCCAAAGGTATAGTCGGTGGCGGAAAGATCGTTATCCATGGTTTTAGGAACACCCACGATCGGGATTTTATATTCACTATAAAAGCGAGAGGCCACCCCAAGCGTGTCTTCCCCTCCCATCGCAACCAAGGCATCTAATCCCAGTTTTTTAAAATTTTCTAAGCACTGGGGCACAGATCCCTCCTGTTTAAAAGGGTTGGTTCTGCTAGTCCCAAGAATGGTTCCACCTTTCCCAATGATATCCGCCACATCTTGGAGGCCAAGAGGCATTGTATTCCCTTTGACCAACCCTTTCCAACCTTCCAGCAAACCCACACATTCATATCCAAAGTCGAATGCGCGCATGGCGCAGCCGCGGATAGCCGGGTTCAACCCCGGGCAATCGCCACCCCCTGTTAAAATTCCAATTTTCTTCGCCATGGTCAACCTCGAATTAATATTCGCCTTTAACGTCGGCTCCGGAGGCAGTGGCCCCTTTAGAATACCAATCGGTTTCTACCGCTTTAAGATGGTCGGCTGCGGTGATCCCTGTCTTCTTTTGCCAAGGAGTCGCATATTTATCTACGATTTCGTTTAACTTTTTCATACGATCGATTCCGATGGTCTTCAAGAATTTTTTGCGGTCGTTTAGATCTACATAGTCGAAATATTCCTGAAATATCGCCCGTCCCGCCATAATGCCGCTCGCTCCCGCCTTCATAGCGAATTCCACTTGTTTTAAGAAGAGGTCAAACTTTTCTCCGGCGGATAAAAGCACCCAAGGACGAATGGCTTTCGCGGTTAAGGTTTCGAGCGCTTTCATCTGAGTTTTTTCGTCATCCGTACGGATGTTGGCCGGATACTCTAACTTTAGAATATCCGTTACAGGTCCCAAGAGTTCACACGATGCCAAGATATTGTTGGGCCGCCTTGCCTGATAGGCGGGACTATTTTTATCTTCTCCGGATTTGGGATAGGAAAGTTCTTCTGTCATCAGCAGAATATCTTCCCTAGCGCAATCTTTATACACCTGTTTAGCAAAGTCCATCTGGAATTCTGTGGTTTTTTTATCTTCCACATCCATATAAACTAACAGTTTTACGGCAGTGCCGCCCATTTTTTTTATTTGGCGAACAGACCAGCCGGGTTCTACTTCGCTCTTGGTGCCGGGATCTTTGGAAGCCTCTAAACGAACAATAAGGCCACTTCCATGCGCTAAAGAGCCGGCGTTAATAGACTGCCGCGCTCCATAATTGACATCTAATAAAACCGCGGTAGAAAATGGCGAAAGCGCTTCTGTAATCTCGAGCTTTGCCCCCATAATATCTTGGTAGGTGGGTTCCCGTTTTTTCCCTTCTTTTTCATAAAGAGCTCTTAAGAATTTCTTAAAAGAATTAGACTGATCGAGCGCTAAAACTTTAAGTCTTCCGTTGGAATCGGAGACATTTCTAAGCCCTATTAATTTGCCCGGGGTTAAATTTAAAAAAAATTCCCGGGGTGAAACTACTTTTATTTTTTCTTCTGTTACTACCATGGCACCTTCCTCCTCATCAGGGCTTAGAGCCCTTTTTATTTTTTAGATTTTTTCTTTACCGCTTTTCCTTCTTTCCAACTTCCAAGCGCTCTAAATTTTTTATAACGCTCTTCTAACAAATCTTCGCTCTTTAAAGCAGACAAATCTTTTAAATGACGTTGGAGCGATTCTTTAAGAGCGCTGACAACTCTCTGAAAATCGCGATGGGCTCCTCCCAAAGGTTCGGGAATAATTTCATCAATAATATTAAAAGATTTTAAATCTTTTGCGGTCAGTTTAAGCGCTTCAGCCGCATAAGAAGCCTTGGCAGCATCTCTAAACAAAATGGCAGCGCATCCCTCTGGAGAAATAACCGAGTACCACGCATTCTCTAACATTAAAATTCTATCGGTCACTCCAAGTCCCAACGCGCCTCCGCTGCCTCCTTCTCCAATGACAATGCTAATTAAAGGAACCCGGAGGGTGGCCATCTCTCGAAGATTACGGGCAATCGCCTCGGCTTGACCTCTCTCTTCCGCCCCAATTCCCGGATAAGCTCCGGGAGTATCAATAAACAGAATCACCGGCTTACGAAATTTTTCTGCCAGCTGCATAAGTCGGAGAGCTTTGCGGTACCCTTCCGGATGCATCATGCCAAAGTTCCGCAGCATCGATTCCTCAATAGAACGCCCTTTTTGTTGCCCCATGACGACCACAGGAATCTCCTCTAAAAAAGCAACTCCCGCCACCAAAGCCGGGTCGTCAGCAAAACAGCGGTCTCCATGTAGTTCCGTAAAATCTGTGAACAGGGCCTGAATATAATCGAACGTATGAGGCCTTCTTGGATGGCGCGCCAACTGCACTCTTTGCCAAGGATTTAGATTGGAAAAGATTTCTTGCATGAGTTGGTCTCTTTTTTCTTCTAAAGATTTCACTTCCTCAGATAAACTAATGGATAACGATTGGCTGGAGCTCAAACTCTTAATTTCCGCGATCTTAGATTCTAAATCTAAGATAGGTTTTTCAAATTCAAGTCCTACAATTTCTTCCACAGAAAAGCTGACCTAAAAACTTCCTACGTAATTGAGACGCACTATTCGTTCTCGTTCAGAGGAGTCCATCAGATTGCGCACGGCAAAATCTACGGCAAAGGAAGAGATGGGCAGGACGCGAAAACCAACATTTAAACGATTGCCGGGAGCCGATCTTAAATTATCATACTCCATCATGAGATAAAATTTTTCATCCATAGAATAGGAAGCCCCAACAAAACCAGAAATTTTTCCCTCGGAACCTTCGCTATTATTAAATTTAGAAACACTCATGCCGACTCTAGATTCAAAATTATGAATGAGTTCCTTTCCTAACACCACAAAAAGACCTTTTTCTCTTTCTCTATACTGGTCCGTACTCTTATTAAAAAATCTCCCTTGCCCGTCGTACCCTAAGGCCACCGAAGGGAGCATAGGCCCGCCATCATATGCTCTTACTTTAAAGTAGAGGGTGGGGACATTCGTCCCGGGATCTTCCACCCCAATAAATTTTTCCACATCCCAGGAGACGCCTAAATTAAACCGGTTAAAGACGCCAAACGAGAGATGGTTTAAAAGGCCCCCATCTCTATAAAATCTAAAATTGGCCCGATAACTCCCGTACCCTAAAATGCGAGTGGTGGGAGTATCAATTAAATCGATCAAATTTTCTTGGATGGGGGCCTTTTCAGCTCCCCCAGAGAACCATCCCCCCTTCTTTTTTATGCTAGTTCTCTCTTTATCGCGGCTAAAGAAGCTGCGCCATCCGCTTTTTTTCTCTTTAGGAGCAGGAGTCTCTTGCGCGCGAACAAAGACAGCTCCCGCAAAAAAGAAGAACGCTAAGAAAGAGAGAGTCGCTATTTTTTTCATTTATGTATAAAAATTTCAGTACAAAAAACAACTCCCTACACCTTTTGGGTAGGGATTCATTGTGTGAAATTTTACCTCATCTCCCGGAGGGGAGTCAAACGAAGAAACCTAATTTTATACTCCGGCGCGGGCGAGAATGGTGTCTGCGTGGCGCACGAAATAGTGGGGATTAAAACATTCCTGAATCGTCGCTGCGGGAATATACAATTTAAGAACAGGGTCATTCTGAACAAGAAGTTTAAAATCTTTGTTCTTGGTCCAGGCTGCTTGGGCGAGGGATTGCACAACTTTGTAGGCCGATTCTCTGGAAAACTTTTTGCCCCCTCTTTTAATGAGTTCCAACATCAATCGTTGGGACGCTAAAATCATTAAAGTCTTTTTTAAGTTCTCTTCCATCTTCTGCGGATAAACCACCAACCCCAGCAAAACTTCGTTCATCCTATAGATCATAAAATCCAGGGCGATCGTGGTGTCGGGCAAAACCACCCGCTCTACCGACGAGTGGGAAATATCCCGTTCATGCCAAAGGGCCACATTTTCCAATGCGGCCTGCAGGTTCCCTCGCAGAAGGCGGCTCAACCCGCAAATATTTTCACAGGCGATGGGGTTTCTTTTGTGAGGCATGGCCGAAGAACCTCTTTGCCCCTCTGTAAACGGTTCTTCTGCTTCTAGAACTTCCGTTCTCTGCAGGTGGCGCACCTCCAGAGCTATTCTTTCTAATGTGCATGCCACCAGAGTTAGACTCGAAAGATAGTGAGCGTGCCGATCCCGAGAAATAATTTGCGTAGAGACTGGCTCCGGCTTGAGCCCCAAATGGTTACACACATATTCTTCTACGGAAGGATCAATGTGGGCAAAGGTTCCCACCGCTCCAGAAATTTTCCCATAGGCAATGATCTCTTTGGCCTCTTTTAAGCGGGCTTCTGCCCGAACAAGTTCGGAATACCACCCCGCCACCTTAATTCCAAACGTAATGGGCTCGGCATGGACACCATGCGTTCTTCCCGCCATGATTGTTAATTTATAGCGGCGGGCTAAGTTGGCCACTGTTCTTTTAAGTTTTTTTAATCCCTTCTCCAAAATTTCCGCGGCTCTTACCAGCTGCACCGCTAAAGCGGTGTCTAGAATGTCGGAAGAGGTCATCCCCATGTGGAGATACCGAGCGCTTTTCCCCACGGCGCGCTCCACTTGTGTGAGAAAAGCGATGACATCGTGCTTGACCACTTTTTCGATCTCTGCAATTTTCTTAACATCAATTTTTGCTTTTTTCTTTATGACCTCGATATCTTTTTTGGGAACTTTTCCTTGCAGAGAAAGAGCTTCGCACGCTAAAACTTCTACCTGCAGCATAATCTGAAAACGGGTTTCATCCGACCAAATGTGAGCGATCTCGGGGCGGGTATAGCGTGGGATCATTTAAAAATTACTCCTTCC
>JAHFCA010000100.1 GCA_023249715.1 Elusimicrobiota bacterium | reverse complement strand
ATGGAGATCTTTCTGCAGTTGGGTGAGCAAATCCAAAATTTCTTTTTGAATGGTCACATCGAGAGCGGTCGTAGGTTCGTCACAAATAAGCAGCTGGGGGTGGTTGGATATCGCCATCGCTATCAGGGCTCGTTGCCTTTGCCCGCCAGAAATTTGGTGAGGATGGGAATGGTATATCCGCTCACTCTCCTTAATGTGTACTTGCGCTAAGAGGTGGAGCGCTCTTTCCTTAAGTTCTTTAGGGGGAATATTTGTGTTATGGCAACGCATCGCTTCTTCTATTTGGGTTCCAACGGTCATCACAGGATTTAAAGAAGAAAAAGGGTCTTGAAAAACTATTGCGATCTCTTTGCCTCTGATATCTCTTAAATCTTCAAGAGAAAAATCCAATAAATTTTTTCCATTCCATAAAATAGAACCGCTTGTAATTTTTCCTTCTCTGGAATCAATTAAACGAAGAATGGCTAAAGCTAAACTACTTTTTCCGCATCCCGATTCTCCCACCAGCCCTAAATTCTCTCCTGCGTTTAATATTAAAGAAATATTTTTTAAAGCGGGGATAATTTGGTTCCCTCTTTTATATTCTAAGGACAGATTTTTTATTTCTAATAGCATTTAGGATTGGTCCCGTGGGTCCAACACATCGCGCAAGCCTTCTCCTAACAAATTAAAAGCAAGGACGGTGAATAAAAGAGCGAGACCGGGGAATAACGAAAGCCACCAAGCAAAATGGATATAGTCTTTTCCAGAGGTTAAAATATTTCCCCAAGAGGGCATGGGCGGCTGTACGCCAAGCCCCAAAAAAGAAAGAGAAGATTCTATGAGAATAGCGTTCCCGACTCCGAGGGTGGCGCTGACAATAATGGGAGCGGAAACAGAAGGCAATATATGAAAAAACAGAATGCGTTTGGTGGAAAGACCCAGAGCCCTTGCCGCTAAAACGAAATCTCTCTCTTTAATAGAAAGCGTTTCTGCTCGGACTAAGCGGGCAAGTCCCGTCCAGGAAGTGAGCCCAATAATAATCATGACATTGGCAATATTCGGTTCCAAGAAGGCGATGACCATGAGAATAAGAAAAAAAGTGGGAAAGCAAAGTAGAATGTCGACGGCGCGCATGCAGGCCGAATCCACCCATTTCCCTAAATAACCGGCGCACAAACCCACAAAAGAACCCAAGAGGGTAGAGAGTGTAACGGCAATAAATCCTACCAGCAAAGAAACTCTGGACCCGTAAATAAGGCGAGAAAGCAGGTCTCGCCCCAAATCATCCGTACCCAACCAATGGAGGAGTGACGGCGCTTGTAACCTTTCTTTAAGGTTTTGCTGTAGGGGGTCCTGTGGAACTAAAAGCGGCGCGGCAAGAGCCATCAGGAGCAAGAACACGATAAGTCCCAATCCAAATACGCCCGATTTATTTTTTAATAATCTTTTTATATAAAGCCGCAGCATTTAACGATACCGAATCCTTGGGTCGGCAAAGGCATATAAGAGGTCGGCAATTAAATTTCCGAGTAAAGTTAAAAAGGCGGCGACCGTCCCTATTCCCATTAAAAGAGGGTAATCTCGAGAGAGAATCGCTTCATATCCTAGGCGCCCCATGCCCGGATAGGCAAAGATAGTTTCAAAGATAAAACTCCCGCCAATCAATTCGGGGAGCATGAGCCCTAAAATGGTAATAATGGGAATTAGCGCGTTTCGGAAAGCATGTTTCCAAAGGACTTTATTTTCCGGCAAACCTTTAGCCCTAGCCGTGCGGATATAGTCCTGGTGTAATACCTCTAATAGTGAAGATCGGCAATAGCGCGTAAGCGCTGCTAACCCCGTGAGCGCCATTACCGATACCGGAAGGATTAAATGTTTAAGAATATCCAATGCTTTCTCGGAACCTGTGAGCTCATCGTAGTTTAACGATCTCAACCCCGAAATGGGTAAAAGCCCACATTTTAATCCCAATAAAATCATTAAAAGAAGGGCGATCCAAAATGTGGGAACAGCATACCCCACATAGACGAAAAGAGTGGTAAATTTATCAAAGAAAGAATTCTTCTTGGTCGCGGCCATTGCGCCAATATAGAGAGATAACATAAAAATAAGCGATAGGGATAAAAAATTTAGGAGAAGCGTAGCCGGCAGTCTTTCCCCAATTTTAGAGAGAACTGCGCGGTCATCCTTAAAAGAATTGCCAAAATCTAGTTTCAACATGCGCCAAAACCAATTAAAATATTGGATATGCCACGGTTTGTCCAAACCGTAGAGGGTCATCAATTTTTGTTTGGCTTCGAGTGTCATCTTAGTGTTTAAATCAGTCACGACGTCCGTAGGTTTCCCCGGAGATAAATGGAGGACTCCAAAGGTAAGGAGGCTAATCCCAAATAACATGGGAATAATTAATAAAATTCTGCGGAGGAGATATCGTTTCATTCTTGCGCCATCACAGGGTAACGCACCAAATTTTTAGGGACAAACCATCTATCAAAGTTCCAGCCAAAACCAAAGCTAGACAACGGAACCACTGCGGGGCCTACAAATCGTTCCTGGACTACCGGCAAAAATTCCGGGTAATAGAGAAAGATATAGGGAATATCTTCATGAATAAGCCTATGAACCTCCTTGTAAATTTTTTCTCTTTCTTTTTGGTTAAAGGTCTTGCGCCCTGCTTCTAATAACATATCCACTCTAGGGTTGTCATAAGAGACAAAATTATATTGCCCCTCTTTTATCTGGGAGGAGTGCCAAATAGTATAAATATCCGGATCGGGAGAAAGAGTCCAGCCCAGAATAATAGCCTCAAAATCCCTGCGATCAATAAAATTTTTTATAAACGTGGACCATTCTATAATGCGAATATTAATTTTAATGCCGACTTTTTTAAGCTGATCCTGAATAATTTCGGCGGTAAGGGATCTCATTTTATTCCCTTGGTTCGTCATCAAAGTGAATTCAAATTTTTTCCCTTCTTTATCTAAAATGCCATCCTGATTAGAATCTGTCCAACCTTCTTCTTTGAGAATTTTTTTAGCCCTGTTTAAATTAAATTCAAAATCTTTCACTTCCGGATCGAATGCCCAGGAAAGGGGCAAGAATGGGCCTGTCGCGGAAATTCCCATCCCTAAAAGAACGCCCGCCACTAACTCCTTTTTGTTTATCGCGTAGGCCAATGCCTCGCGAATTCTTTTTTCTTTAAATAAAGGGTGAGTTAAGTTAAATCCAATGTAGGTGTAAGCGGCTCGGGGAAAGCGATATTTTTTGTATCCCTCAAAAAATTCCGGATAGGCTTGGTATTGGTCGGGAGTTAAAACCATTGTGTCGATGGACTTATTTCTAAGTTCCATAAATTCTACGGCGTCATCGGGAATAATCCTAAAGACATAGCGGGCGATGTGGGGCTTTCCCTCAAAATAGCGCGGGTTCGCTTCTAAAATAATTTTTTCGTCGGTTTTCCATTCTTTAAAGATATAGGGGCCCGTTCCAATGGGTTTTTTGTTTGCCGGATGTTGGTTAAATTCTTTTCCTCTAGCTCCTTGAAAAATATGTTTCGGAAGAATCCCCATTCCCCAGGACTCTAAGGCTGGAACAAAGGGTTCCGAATAGGTTATCCGAATGGTGGCGGGATCCAAGACTTCAAATTTTTTTACTTTTTCGTAATTAGAAGAATAAGGGGTTTTGACTTCGGGGTCGATGAGACGTTCAAAAGTGTATTGAACATCTGCGGCGGTAAATGGTTGGCCGTCGTGCCACAACACATTTTTCTTGAGATAGAACTGAAGAGTTAATCCGTCTTTGGAGACCTCCCATTTTTCGGCTAAATCTCCCGTGAGTTGAATTTGGGGGCCATATTTTATAAGTCCGTTGAATACCAGTCCATTGATGGAGCTAGAAGCGGAGTCCGAAGCTAAAACCGGGTTTAAATAGGAAGCGTCCCCAATGGAACTTTCTATAAAGGAATCGTCGTAGGCAGGCTCTGCAGAGGTTTTTTGGGAGTGATGGGAGTCTGGTTTGCAGCCAGCGCACAAGAACAGAAAAACAAAAATATTTCTAACTAGATTCCCGCATTCGCGGAAATGGCGATGCGTCAATAGATTTTTAGGCAAAATCAGATTATATGGCGGTGGTAACCAAAGTTTCGCTGGAGGCTACCCCTGGAATAGCCCTTAATTTATTCACGACTACATTGGTCATAGAGGGCAAATCATCCGCTTCAATGTCGCAAATTAAATCCCAGCGGCCATACACGCCCGATACATGCGAAACTCCTTTCGTGTCTTTAATTTTAGCTAAAGCGCTTTTTTCTTTGCCTGCGGATAAACGTATCAGTACAACTCCTGTCACCATGGTTTACTACCTCCTTTATTTTTCTCCTAATAATATTTAGAAAAAATAAAATGGGCGATCGCTCCCGCCAAAGGTGGAAATAGAATATTGGAAAGCAATCTAAAAATCATAAATTTTGGGCTAATGAGAGCTGATTCTATGGGGAGTCTTGCCACTGCCCACAAAGACCATGCCGTTACATAGGCCACCAAGGTGCCAAGGCTGGCGCCTGCCTGGTGGAGCGCCGCCACAATGGGAAAGCTGGTGTACGGTCCTCCCGGAGTGAGCGCGCCGGCAAAGCAGCCCAGCCAAATTCCTCTCCAACCCGACTCTTTCCCCAGCCACCGCGCCACATTTTCTTTAGGCACTAAAACTTGAATGAGCCCCGAAATGGCAAACGCAAAAATTAAAATGGGCATAATTTTTATGAGAAGAGAAAAACCGGATTTCCACCCTTCCAATAAAATATCGCTTCCTTTTCTAAGAGCAAGGGAAGATAAAATAATAGAAACAGTAACAAAGAAGATAAGAATATGTGTCATTCTGTAGGAGCTTTATCCTCGTCGCTTTTAGAGGTCATTTCTTTAGCTTTAAAATAAGCTTGAGTAATGGCATAGGCCCAAACGCCCAAAAAAGTAAAACTAATCAAATTAAAAAGATGTTTATCTCGCATAATAATTTCCATCGCCACCGATTGCACTAATTCTGGAGGAACAACGCCCGATTTTAAATTAGGAATCTGAGATCGAATATGAGTTAAGATCCAGACTAAAGGTAAGAAGAATAATGTGGAAGAGAGCATTAAAAGCAAGACCCCTTTTTTGTTTTCTTTATTGTAAATTTGTCCCAGTCCCGGACCTATAAAAGAAAGCAGGATGGCAAAAATAATTTTCTTCACTCGTGTGATGATTATACCACATATGTTGAATTCTTTTGGGCGATTAGGTATTCTCAATACCCATGCGGCGCTTAAATTTTATTAAGCTTTTAAGTGGTTTGTTTTTTTCCTTTTTATTGCTAGCTCCGCTGAGAGCGGAAAGCCCTAAAAGCGACGAATTCCCGCAAGATTTAGAGGGAGATTTATCGGGTGGAACTACCGCCCTGTACCATTTACAATTTAAGGAGGCCGAAGAAAAATTTCGTCATGCGATAGAAGCGCGTCCAGAACACCCGGCTCCTTACTTTTTTTTGACGATGCTCCGGTGGTATGAGTTGTCTTACGATTCCCTGTTGTACCAGAATTCAAGTTTAGAAAAAGCGTTAATGGATCAGGCTTCTTTAACCGTTAAAGTGGCCAAAAAATTTTCTCGGGATAAAAGTTCTCAAAGTAGCGGTTTTCTTTACTGGGCCGGGGCGTTAGGCGCGAAAGGGTGGTATCACAGAACGAGAAGCCAATGGGTGCGGG
>JAHFCA010000012.1 GCA_023249715.1 Elusimicrobiota bacterium | reverse complement strand
TTACACCAACTCGGATATGGTAGGAGTGGAAATGAGCGGCGCTTTAAAAAATGTTTTTGCCATCGCCACCGGCGCTTGCGATGGCCTGGGGTTAGGGGATAACACAAAGGCCGCCCTTATTACCCGTGGCCTAAATGAAATGGCAAAAGTAGGCGTAGCCATGGGGGCAAAACAAGAAACTTTCTTTGGTTTGGCCGGAATGGGGGACTTGGTCGTGACCTGCCTTTCGCAACATTCCAGAAACCGTTCCCTTGGAGAAAAAGTGGGGAGTGGAAAATCTGTCAGGGATGCCCTAAAGGAAATGACCATGGTCGCGGAAGGGTATCCTACCGCCAAATCGGCTTACCAGATCATTCAAAAATATAAGTGCGATTGCCCCATTATCGCGGAGATTTACCATGTATTGTATGAAGGGAAAAACATTCGGGAATCAATGCAGTATCTCATGACCCGCCCCTTGGGAAACGAAATTGAGACAGGCTCTAAATGAATAAATTAGATTTTATTGCCGCGCTCACCCAAACGCTGGGGCAACGGCAAGAAGCGGAACGAGCAGTGAATAAATTTTTTGAATCCATTCAGGAATCTTTGCGGAAGGGGGAAAAAGTGGTGCTGACCGGAATTGGAAGTCTCTATCCCAAGATTCGCAAAGCCCAAAAGCGGCACAACCCCAAGACCATGGCTCCCGTCCACGTGCCCCCCAAACGCACGCTTAAATTTGTTCCCTCCGAAGAACTATTTAAATACCCTAGAACCGACATTGGTTGTGAGAACAGAGACGAAAAATATGGGTCAGATTTTGGCGCAAAAAGGTGAGAGCGTACTTGAACAGTACGGTCGAACCTTTTTGTGACGAAAGATGACCTATATTTTTCGTCGAATTCCACAATCCAATGTCGGTTCTAGGGTAAATAGGGTTTTCTTGACAGGGTTTAAGAGAATTTGAGATTATTAAGGGTTGGTTTTCGAATATG
The DNA here is from genome assembly GCA_023249715.1 of Elusimicrobiota bacterium. Taxonomy (GTDB): domain Bacteria; phylum Elusimicrobiota; class Elusimicrobia; order 2-02-FULL-39-32; family 2-02-FULL-39-32; genus JAHFCA01. Next base: position 14,008 of record JAHFCA010000012.1, on the reverse strand, counting down.
CTAGAGACACTAGAGCTTAAGAAGGATTACCTTTCCATTGGGGAAGTGAGCGCGGCAACGCAAATTCCTCCCTATGTGTTGCGGTATTGGGAGCGGGAGTTTCAGGTGCTCCATCCCGCTCGAAGAGATTCCGGCCATAGAAAGTACAGCCATAAAGACGTGGAGAATATTTTACAGGTAAAAGAGCTCTTGAGAAGCGAAGGGTTTACCATTCGCGGGGCAAAAAAATATTTGGCGCACGAGCGCCGGAAAAACCAGGGACAAATTAAGAGTGAGTTGGGGGAAAACGGCGCCGCCTTTGAGCTCTTAAAAGAGACCGGCAAAACGATAGACGAAATTTTAAAAATTTTAAATAAAAATTAGTTATGAATCGGGGTGTAGTATAGTGGCAGTACGCGCCCTTGGGGTGGGTGTAGTCCGAGTTCGATTCTCGGCACCCCGAAGTTTAATTTGAACCCATCCCAAGCCTGAACTTTCAATGAGTGAAAAAGTATTATTTTTATATTCTTCTCCGAACGGGGGACACAAAGAATGCGCGAACTCGGTAAGAAAAGTTTTTCAAAAAAATTATCCCTCCACACCTACTTACAGCATTGATACCATTAGTTATTTTTATCCGCTCTTAGGTTCTTTAATCGCCAAGACCTATTTGGAAATTTTGCGCTACACGCCCCAAATTTGGGACTACCTCTACGATAACCCCAATATAGAAGAACTAACGCGAGAATTTAGACAGCTGTTCAATGTGTTCAACGCCCAAAAAATAAAATCTTTTATGAAGGAGTTTGAACCCTCGGCCATTGCCTGCACGCACGCGATCCCCTGCGGCACATTGGCCCAGCAAAAGAAAAAAGGAAAATTGTCGTTGCCCCTCGTCGCCATTATTACCGATTTCGCCGTTCATTCTTATTGGGTGTACCCGGAAGTAAATTTATATTTGGTGGCGAATGAAGAATCTAAACAGACCCTGATGGCTCGGGGAATCACCGAAAATAAAATTAGAGTGACTGGAATTCCTATTGACCCGGACTTTGGTAAAAAGATAAAATCCTCCGACGCGAGAATAAAATTAGGCTTAGATCCGGCAAAATTTACCGTGTTGCTCATGGGCGGGTCCCACGGACACGGAAACATTCTTAAAATGGTCAAAGAGCTGCTGGGTCTAAAATGGAGCCTACAGATAATTGTGGTGGCCGGCCTCAACAAAGATTTGGAGTTGGAATTAAACGAGCTGGCATTGGGCGGATCTCTTTTGGTCTTTGGATATACCCGCATGGTTTCTCTGCTCATGGACGCGGCGGACATTTTAATTACAAAACCCGGCGGGATTACTTCTTCCGAAGCTCTTGCAAAAGGGTTGCCTCTGGTGATTATTGACCCAATCCCCGGTCAAGAAGAGAGAAATACCCGCTACCTCGTGGGTCAAGCAGCCGCTATTCAAGTAAAAGATTTAGCGGACTTGAAATTGACGATTCAAGCATTTGCCAAGGACCCTAAAAAATTGGAAAGTTTAAAACAGAACTCTTTAAAAATAGCTCATCCGGAAGCGGCCGAAGAAGCGGCCGCGAACATTCTAGAATTTTTTACCGTCTATAAATGATTTACAATGATAAGACTCCATGTAACCATTCAAGGGCGGGTACAGGGTGTGGGGTACCGCTATTTTGTAATACAAACGGCGCAAAAGTTGGGGATTACGGGTTGGGTGCGGAACTGCGCAAACAGGGATGTGGAAAGTGAAGCGCAAGGAAGCGAAAATTTAGTGGAAGAATTTTTAAAGCAAATAAAAACTGGGCATCCTTGGGCAAGAATTGATAGAATAGTAAAAGAAACTATAACCGCCCAGGCGGGCGAAAAAAATTTTGAACTCCGGTATTAATTAAATGGGAAACAGCTTAGATCCAATTAACCTTTATTTTAACGAAATTAGAAAAACTCCTCCATTGGCTCACCCGGAGTTTGCAAAAATTTGGAAAATATTTAAAGACGGGGAAAAAGCGAGAGCTCAATTTGAAGCTAAAAAAAATAGGTTGGGCTCTAAACACAAAAACGAGCTGCGCAAACTAATCAAAGCGGGGGATGTGGCAAAAGCGGCTTTAGTAACGGGGAATTTGCGTTTGGTGATCCCGATCGCCAAACGGTACTACCGGCCCGGGCTCGACTTTATTGATTTAATCGAAGAGGGAAACATTGGGCTCATTAACGCCCTTAAGAAATTTAATATTCGCAAAGGGTTCCGCTTTTCCACATATGCCTCGTATTGGATAGACCAATCGGTTCGAAGATCTATTCAGGAACAGTCTAAAGTAATTCGCATTCCGCCCCACGCCTGGGAAGCCCTCCGCAAATGGTTTAGAGAATGGGAAAATTTATCCGCCCAATTGGGGAGAAGCCCCATGCTTTCCGAGATGGCGCGCCGCCTTAACCTGAGCGCGCGGCAGGTGAAAGGGGTGCTAGAAGCGGTGGAGGCTTCCAGAGGCATTGGCTCTCTGGACATATCGATGGATGAAGACGACAATCTTTCTTTAAAAGATATTATTTCCGACCAAGCCAAATACGAGCCCGACAAAGTATTTTCTGTCTTAAAATTACACGACGAAATGGACAGCGCCCTCTCTAAATTGTCCCCGCGGGAAAGAGAAATTTTGAATCTTCGGTTTGGTTTGGCCGGAGGAGAATCGGCCACGCTGGATGAAGTGGGAAAAGTTTACAAAATATCGCGGGAACGGGTGCGGCAAATTCAGGAAAGAGCGTTGGCTCATTTAAAACAAATTACCCAAAAGATGGGATTATCTTAAAAAGTTTATCCCCAAGGAGCTTTCTTATGGAAAAAGTACTCGATTTAAAATCCGCCATTAGAGATGTGCCCGATTTCCCCAAAAAAGGGATTATTTTTAAAGATATTACTCCGCTGTTAGGGCAGCCGGAACTTTTTAAGGAAATTATAGAGCAAACCGCGGCCCATTTTAAAACCAGGAACATCGATAAAGTTTTGGCCATAGAGTCCCGCGGATTTATTTTTGGCGGCCCTTTGGCGTGCGAACTGGGCGCCGGGTTTGTCCCTATCCGCAAAAAAGGGAAACTGCCGTACAAGACCGCTTCCGCCAGCTACTCCTTGGAGTATGGCACGGACACATTGGAAATGCACGAAGACGCTTTTAAACCGGGAGAACGCGTCTTGATTGCGGACGACCTACTCGCTACCGGCGGAACCGCCAAAGCAACCGCGGAACTGGCGGAAAAAATGGGCGGAAAAGTGGCGGGATTCTCCTTCCTAATCGTCCTTGAATTTTTAAACGGACGCAAAAAACTAGAAGGGTACGATATTTTCTCTCTCATCCAGTATTAAGTTATTAAGTGACCAAGATTGTCGTCGTTGAAGACGAAAAACCAATCGCCAAACTTCTAAAATATAATTTAGAGCGGAACGGCTATATTGTTCTGGTGGCCTACGATGGAGAACAAGGGCTTTCTCTGATAAAAGAATCCAAACCCGATTTAATTCTGCTCGATTTAATGCTCCCCAAAATAGACGGGATTGAGCTCTGCAAAATGGTGCGCAGGGAAAGTTCCACTCCCATGATTATGCTGACAGCCAAGAAAGATGAAACGGATCGTGTGCTGGGATTGGAATTGGGCGCGGACGACTACGTAACGAAGCCATTTAGCGTGAAGGAACTTTTAGCGCGGGTAAAAACTGTTTTAAGGCGCTCTTCAGAAAATTTAAATTCCAAGAAATCTTTCCATTTGGGGGACTTAACGGTTGATTTGGAACGGTATGAAGTTAAGCGGGGGCACAAGGAAGTGGCGTTAAGCCCCAAAGAGTTCGAATTTTTAAAAGTTCTTTTATTATCGGACGGAAAAGTTTTAACCCGGGAGAACCTGCTGGAATCTTTGTGGAAATACGACCAAGCCTCGGAAATGGATACTCGCACCATTGACCAACACATCGCCCGTTTGAGAAATAAATTGGGCAAAGAAGGGCGCACTATTCATACGGTTAAAAATGTCGGGTATCGCCTAAAAATTTGACCAAAAAAGTTGTCGTTATTCTTTTTTTAGTTGTCAGCTTCACCCTCCTATTTGCTTTCACCCTTAAATTCACCCCCGCCGCTTTTTTAAGTTTGGCTCTGGCGCTCGCCGCCGCTCTCGTTCTGGTCCAATCCATACAAAAATCGCTGCAGAAAAAGGAAGATTCCATCCGTTCTCTTTTTCAAAACATAGAAGAAAAAATAGATCAGTTAAAGAGAGAAAAAGAGGAAATGGATACCATCTTAAGATCCATGGTGGAACATGTCGTTGCCGTGGATGAGGGGGGGTCCATACTCTATTTAAACAATGTGACGGAAAATGCGCTTTCCATTAAAAGCGCTGAGGCGATGGGGAAACATTTTGTGGAAGTGGTGCGCCACGCCGCGTTGAATGAACTTTTGACGAGCATCTTAACGTCTAAAGAGGAGCTCGACCGGGAAATTGAGTTATTCTTGCCGGAAAGCCGCCACTTTGAAGTGCGGGCGGTTCCCCTCCCCTTAAAAAATGGAAAAAGCGGCGTTTTGCTGGTGATGCACGACATTACCCGGATTCATAATTTAGAAGTGGTGCGCAAAGATTTTATCGCCAACGTGTCGCATGAGCTTGGCACCCCTTTAACTTCCATACGCGGGTACGCGGAGACATTGCTATCCGGCGCTATTGCCGACACCAAACATAACCGGGAATTTCTTCAATTTATATTAACGGAAAGCGAGCGTTTAAGCCGGCTGGTAGAGGATTTGCTGGATCTTTCCGCCATTGAGTCGGGGAGCGAACGGCTTAAAAAATCTTTATTCTCCTTAGAAGAATTATTGCGGGAAGTTTTGGACAACTGTAAAACCTTGGCAAAAGAGAAAGAAGTGACATTAGAAAATATTTCCGGCAAAGAGCTGCCAAAAATAAACGCCGACCGGGATAAAATAAAACAAGTTTTTTTAAATTTATTAGATAACGCTATTAAGTTCAACCACAAGGACGGGAAAGTAACGTTGGAAAGCCGCATTGCCGAGAAGACGTTTGTAATTTTGGTAAAGGATACCGGCGTGTCCATTCCCAGCGCCGACATTCCCCGCATATTTGAGCGATTCTATCGCGTGGACAAAGACCGCTCCCGCAAGTTGGGGGGAACTGGGTTGGGCCTTGCCATTGTCAAACATATCGTTAACCTGCACGGCGGCGCCATTCAGGCGACCAGCGCCCCCAACGAAGGCAGTACCTTTTCCATAACCTTACCTTTTGACGGATCCCCTATTCCAAAACACTGTCATATTCCCGACATTTAGATTTTACTTCCCCACAATGGCCATCAAAGAGACCAATTTCCTAGAATATTATTCGCAGCGGAAATTTTAAGGAGACACCACTATGAAAATTACCTTTTTCGGATTAATCGTACTTGTAACCTTCGTGAATATTAAGCCTGTCTATTCTGTAGATGTAAAAATGGGAGGTTTAATATTCGCTAACTATGAATGGGTAAGTTCCCATCACTTTAAAGATGGAACGCGCGCGCAGGATTATAGCGCTTTCGATGTAAGCAGAATTTATCTGAACGCCGACGCACAATACAATGACACCTTAAGCGGATTTATTAATCTAGAAGCGGATCTTGTTTCGAGGGAGTCAAAAAATAATCGGCTTTTTTTGAAAAACGCGGAATTGCGCTGGGGAAAAGATTCCGCGCGAATCTATTTTGGACTGATTGGAGTTCCATGGCGCGCTTTAGAAGAAACTGTTTGGCATCGCTTTGTGAGTAAAGACTTGGAGGATTTAGAAGGGATTGGAAATGCCACCGATAGAGGAATTCGCCTAAGCGGAAAAATTCCATACCTAAACTATCATCTCATGATGGCCAATGGAGAAGGAACAGGAGCCGATGGAACTGCCGGGAATGAAACAACCGTCGTCAATGGAGGTGGCAAATTAAAAGATTATTTAGCCATGGTGACCGTGGCTCCTTTTGAAAATTTAGAAAATCCTCTCAAAGGTTTAAAAGTAAGTGTGATGGGTATTGCAGGAGATAAAAATGAAACGACCGTTCGCAATAGAGCCTTTGGAGGGCTTGTCTTCGATTCTAAATATATAAAAGCGGCGGCCAACTATTATAACGCGGATAACAGTTCTACTACCTTTGCCGCCCGAGGAGAAGGAGTCTCAGTCTATACCGTAATTTATCCCAGTCAAAAGTGGTGGCTCTTGGCTCGTTTTGATAAATACAATCCCAATATCCTAGCCGGCGGTTTTTCTCATAATCGCTACATTTATGGTGTGGGATTTTTGATCGTTAAAGGAGTAAGAATTACCTTAGATCATCAATATTTAGAACAGGAAAGAAGGACCGCTGCCCTCCAGGATGAAAGTGTTATTTCTTTACATACCGAAGTAAAGTTCTAGTTAAATTTTTATATACAAGGAGAAAATATTATGTTTAAAAAATGGATTGTTTTAATTTTGTTAAGCGCTTCTATTCTTTCTCCCTCTTTTGCGAAAGATGGAAATTCTATTCAAATTAAAGGATCCGACACCATGGTGAATTTGTCGCAAGCCTGGGCGGAAAAATTTATGGAAAAAAATCCGAACAACTTTATCGCGGTCACGGGGGGAGGCTCTGGTACGGGAATTTCCAGTCTTATTAGCGGCACCTGCGATATTTCCAATTCTTCACGAGATATTAAAGAAAAAGAAGTGGTCCTGGCAAAAAAACGGGGAGTGAATCCCTACGAAATTAAAGTTGGGTTGGATGGTTTGGCCGTGGTCGTTCATCCGTCTAATCCTGTGAGTAAATTAACACTCCAACAATTGGCCGACATCTTTACAGGAAAAATTTCTAATTGGAAAGAACTAGGGGGTAAAGATCAAAAAATTGTCTTGCTCTCGCGGGAAGTAAACTCGGGAACTCACGTTTATTTCAAGGAACATGTTTTAAGAAAAGGGGACCCAAACAGCAGAGAAGAGTTTGCCCCAGAAGCTCTTATGTTGCCTTCTTCACAAGCCTTAGCCGACGAAGTGTCGGGAAACTCTGGAGCGATTGGGTATTATGGAATGGGGTATATTTCTCCCAAACAAAAACCTATCTCTGTGGCTAAGAACGAAAAATCTCCTTACATATCTCCAAAAATTGAAAATGTCATTAGCGGCAAATATCCTATTTCACGACCTTTGTTTACCTATACCAATGGAACTCCTACGGGTTTAGTAAAAAAGTTTGTCGATTTTATGCTCTCTAAAGAAGGTCAGGAGATCGTTTTAAAAACTGATTTTGTTCCTATTAAAAAGTGAGATTATTCTTTGCGTAAATACAAAGAATTCGTCATTGAGAAGCTAATTTTACTGTGCGGATTAGCTTCTATCTTTTTTGTTCTTCTTATTTTTCTATTTCTTCTTAAAGAAGGTATTTCTCTTTTTTCTACCATTACTCTTAAGCGGTTTTTATTTGGAAAAAACTGGTACCCTATCTCCGATCCGGCAGAATTAGAAATTTTACCTCTAATTCTGGGCTCTTTTTGGGTTACCTTGGGAGCCGCTATTATTTCTATTCCTATTGGGGTAGGCTGCGCTATTTATATCGCAGAAGTGGCTCATCCAAAATTAAAGGAAATATTAAAAACCGGCATTGAACTGCTAGCAGCCATCCCCAGTGTCGTTTTGGGCTTTATCGGCATGGTCACGTTAGTCCCTTGGGTTAAAGAAGTCTTCAATTTACCAACGGGATTAACCGCTCTTTCTGGCTCCGTTATGCTCGCTTTTATGGCGATGCCTACTATTGTTTCAATCGCGGAAGACGCTCTTTATTCTATTCCAAAAACGTATAAAGAAGGTTCCCTCGCGTTGGGCGCTACGCATTGGCAAACGATCTATCGCGTTTTACTTCCGGCAGCATCGTCAGGAATTGTGGCGGCAGTTATGTTAGGTGTTGGGAGGGTTATTGGAGAAACTATGGCAGTTATGATGATTACTGGAAATGCCGCTCTCCTGCCTCACAGCATTCTTCAACCCGTGAGAACGTTAACCGCCACGATCGCCGCTGAAATGGGGGAAGCTGTAGTTGGGAGTGAACATTATTTTGCTTTATTCGCCATTGGTATTGTTCTATTCATTATTAGTTTTGTCATCAATGTCACAGCCGATACATTTCTGCATAAGAAAAAATGATGAGTTCTAGAACTTCAGAAAAAATCGCGTTCTTATTTTTGTTTTTAGCCACGCTTCTCATTGTGGTTCCGGTAGGGCTTATTATTGTCATTATTATTCAAAAAGGTTGGCCGGCTATTAGTTGGGAATTTGTTTCCGATATCCCTCGGCAAGGAATGCGAGCTGGTGGAATTTTCCCCGCGATCGTTGGCACCATCTACATCGTGCTAGGCTCCATTATTTTTGCCTTGCCTATCGGGCTTTTAGCGGCCATCTATCTCAGCGAATACGCGAAAAACAATTATCTTAACCGAATGATTAAATTGGCAATTGTTAATTTAGCGGGAGTGCCTTCGGTTGTTTACGGTCTTTTTGGTTTAGCTATTTTTGTAATCTTCTTTAAATTCGGCGCTTCTATCCTATCCGGCTCTTTAACCTTGGCCATTATGATTTTACCCATTATCATCACTACTTCTAGAGAAGCCTTAGAAAGCGTCCCTTACTCTTTCCGAGAAGTGAGTTATTCCATCGGCGCCAGCAAATGGCAAACTATCCGTCACATTGTATTGCCTAACGCTATTCCCGGAATTCTTACCGGAACAATCCTTGGATTAGGGCGCGCGGCAGGGGAAACCGCTCCTATTCTATTTACCGTCGCCGCTTTTTATCTCCCTCAGTTACCCAAGTCGCTATTCGATCAGGCGATGGCTTTGCCGTATCATCTTTATGTTATTTCCACGCAGGTTCCAAACGTAGACGAGAAAGTTAGATACGGGACGGCTTTAGTTTTATTATTTTTAGTATTATTTATGAATTTAGTCGCTATCATTATCCGCTATCAATTTAGGAAGAAAAAGAAATGGTAAAGTTTTCTATAAAAAATCTCAACGCGTGGTTTAATTCCACTCAAGTTCTGGATAGTATTAATTTAGAAATTATTACCCATGAAATATTGGGGATCATTGGTCCTTCTAACAGCGGTAAAACAACTTTTTTAAGAATGTGCAACCGATTAAATGAATTGGAATCTTTTTTTAGGATGACGGGGGAAGTAGAGCTTGACGGTGAAAATAGTAACCAGATCGATTCTCAACTTTTGAGAAAAAGAGTGGGAATGGTCTTTGCGCTTCCGTTGCCTCTGCCTCTTTCCATTTTCGACAACGTAGCCTATGGGGCAAGAATTCATGGAGAAACTAACAGAAAAAAGCTAGCAGATATTGTGGAGCTTGCCCTTACCGAAGCTTATCTGTGGGAAGAAGTTAAAGACCGATTAAATAGTTCCGCGTTTAAATTGTCAGGGGGACAACAACAAAGATTATGTATCGCCAGAACTCTTGCCGTAAAACCCGAAGTTATTTTATTCGATGAGCCTTGTTCGGGGCTCGATCCTATTTCCACTGCCAAAGTAGAAGACGCCATGCTGAAGCTTAAAAAAAATTACACGCTCGTTCTAGTCACCAATAACGTTAAACAAGCGGCGCGAGTGGCGGATAGGACCGCTTTTTTCTTATCGGGAAAACTCATTGAACTCGATAAAACAGAAAAAATTTTCACAGCGCCCTCCCATCAAAAAACGGACGACTACATTCGAGGCAAATTCGGTTAATGATTAAAATCAAAGTTGAAAATTTAAATTTGTGGTATGGGGATTTTCAGGCTCTTAAAAACATTAATCTCGCGTTTGAAGAAAAACAAATCACCGCGATTATAGGCCCTTCCGGCTGCGGCAAATCCACCCTGCTTCGCGTCTTTAATCGTATGAACGATTTAGTCGAAGGAATTCATATGACCGGAGAAGTTACTATAAACGGCTCCAATATCCTTTCTAAACGCGTCGATTTAGTCACTCTGAGAAAAAAAGTTGGAATGGTATTTCAAAGACCCAATCCTTTTCCTCTCTCAATTTATGAAAATATCGCCTTTGGCCCAAAAATTCACAATCATGGAAAATCCCGGGAAATAGCGCAAATCGTTGAATCCAGCTTAAAATCTGTTCTGCTTTGGGATGATCTTAAAGATAAATTACAGGAATCCGCGCTACAACTATCTTTAGAGCAAAAACAAAGACTCTGTATTGCTAGACTCATCGCGGTAAAACCTGATATACTGCTTATGGATGAGCCCTGCTCCACTTTAGACCCGCAAGCCACGGATAGAATTGAAGATCTAATGCGCGAACTCAAGAATAACTATAGCATCGTCATTGTCACTCACAACATGCAGCAAGCGGCGAGAATCTCAGACAAAACCGCGTTTTTACTGCTAGGAGAATTAATGGAGTACGGGGAAACGACTCAAGTTTTTACAAACCCAAAAAATTCTAAGACAGAAGATTATATAACAGGAAGGTACGGTTAAAATGAAACGACATGTTCACGAAGAAATAGAATTACTTAAAAATAAATTACTTTTTATGGGCAGCATTGCCGAAGAGATGCTCAGGCTTTCCGCAAAAGTATTTTTAGAAAGAAAGGAAGGGATATCTGAAACCATTTTCCAAAAAGAGGAGGAAGTGAACAAACTCCAAATGGAAATAGACGAAATGGGGGTAAAAATTTTAGCTCTCTATCAACCAGAAGCAACCGACCTTCGGACTATTTTATCTTCCATTAAAATAAATGCGGAGCTCGAGAGGATTGCGGATCAGGCGGTCAATGTCACCCAAACAGCAACCTATCATTTATTAAAAGAAGTCCCGGTGCAATCCTTAATGGAAATTCCCAAGATTGCGACCATGGCTCAAGAAATGATAAAGGAGAGTTTAGACGCATTCACAAAAAGCGACCTTACTTTAGCTCAAAATATACTTAAAAAAGACCAAGAAGTAGACCTCCTAAAATCAAAAACCCTTAACGAAATGATATCCACTATTTCTCATAACCCGCAACAAGCCAAGCAATTTGTGGACCTTATTCTCATCGCCAAAAATCTAGAAAAAATTGCCGACCACGCTACCAACATTGCGGAAGATGTTATCTTTATGGTTGCCGGTAAAGACATCCGCCACCACGCCCAACAACCTTCCTAGCCCCTTTGGTTCTCATAACCAACTGAATTATTCGGGTTAATATTTTTGACTTTCTCTACACTTTTTGTTACCGTATTTTCCAAGTTCTCGACGGAGATATTGGCCCCCGTAGCTCAATGGATAGAGTACACCCGTCCTAAGGGTTGAGATGACGGTTCGACTCCGCCCGGGGGCGAAGAAATTAAAGGGAAGACATAAAACATGGCACAACCGCTTTCATCGCGCGAAGATTTAAAAACCGATCTATTCCAAAGTTGGGTTAAAAATGGACTCAATTGGATAGGGAATCACCGCCAAACCTTTTTTTCTGTCGTTGGGACCATTTTTGTGGTCGGAATTCTTGCCGCTTTCATCATTTCTAACTTTATTAATTTAAGAAAACAAGCGTGGGAAAGATATGCCCTAGGACATAACTGGTCTATGAGCACCGATCCTGCAAAAAGTTTAAGTTACTTTGACGATATTATTCAAAATTTTTCTCATACCCCTGCCGCAGTTTATGCTCTATTAAGCAAAGGAGACGTCTTATACAGGGAAGGAAAATTTGATGAATCCATTGCTCAATACCAACAATGTTTAGAAAAAAAACCTAATAAAGCCATTGTGCCTTTTGTGCTAGAAAGTTTAGGGGCGGCTCAAGAACAAAAAGGAAATTTTGCCGCCGCGCTCTCTGCTTACAAACAGTTCCTTCAGGACTATTCCAATCATTACCTGGCCCCCAAAGTATATGAATCCTTAGGAAGGTCGTATGAATTGTCTCTTAATCCAGACGCTGCAAAAGAAATATATGAAAAAATTATTACTCTTTATCCCAATACTCTTTGGTCAGAAAAAGCAAAAGTACGGTACCAAATTATTTCTCCACAACCTTTCCAAACACCTTTACTGTCTCCCAAGGAAACTAAATGAAAAAATATATTTTAATTTCTCTTTTACTCTTTAGCAGCTCTTTTTTACACAGTGCGGTTATCGATTTAGGCAGCGAATATAGATTGCGCAGCGTCACTCTAGCGAATCCTACGTATACAAGTGAAACTCCTGTTGGAACCGGCAAAACAATCGATCAACACTATTTTTCTCACCGAGCACGAGTCTATTTTAAGGGTAAATTTGACCCTAATATCGAAATTGGCGCTACGTTGCAGGCCCTTAGTGTGGCGGGCTCTACAGCTCCATTTATTAATCGTTATCCTAAAGAAGACTTCACCCCCTTTATTGAAAACGCCACTATTCAAGCTAATGAAATTTATGATTTTCCCATAAGTGTTACTTTAGGAAGACAACCGTATCAATGGGGAACAGGCCTCCTTATTGCAGATGACGGCCTCGGTTTCGATTCTATCCGTTTAGATGCAGGCCCTTTTTGGAACATATCCACCCATTTTTTAACCGCCAAAGTAAAAGAACAACTCACATCAGGAGATCACGACCTCCATTTAGCCGGTCTTTCTTATAATTGGGGACTCAACAAAATTAGAGCAGGATATATTATCGAAATAGATCAAACCGGGTCTTCTTATTTTAATTTAAGTTCCACAACCCCTGTTTCCACGGAAAAGATATCCCGAGAATTTATAGATTTCCAATTAGAGGGCAGACTAGAGAAAGGGGCCTACTACAACGCCGAATATGTCATTCAAAGAGGATATTCTCGCGTTCCAGGCACAGAAACCAAACTTTCAGGTTCTGCTCTTACCTTTGAAGGCGGCTTCGACTTTATTCATCCCCGCTATAAAAGAATGATTTTGGCTTTTGTATTCATGCAAGGTTCCGGAGATAATTCCTCCACGACCAATGAAGATGAAAAATTTAACCCTTCCTTTGGCCACAAATATGATGGTCTCGAAAGATCGGGTCGGGGAGAACTCTTTGCCGGGAATCCTTACACATTTTTTAATGAAGATAAAGTCATTATTCCTATAACGGTGGGAAGTAGCGTCATTGCCACGCGTCCCTATACCGCTACCTATTCTGGCATTCGTACCTTTGGATTTAAAGGATCGGTACAACCCTGGGATTTCTTTACCGCGGGCTTAGAATATTATTTATATACGGCCATGGAAAAATCCGATCTAGGAGTGGGAGCTCCCTCTCTCATCCAAAAATCTATTGGGAGAGAACTGGTAATCACAGGCCAAATTAACTATTTTAAATATATAAACTTTTCGATCCGTTGGGGAAAATTCTTTCCTAGTTCTATCCTGAATGATGTTGGCTCCTCTCGTTTAATGTTAGAAGCCCAAGGACGCTTTTAATACCCTATGGAACAAAAAATTTATCTCTCTATACTGTGGCATCAACACCAACCTTTTTATAAAGATCTAAAGAGCGGGAAATCTATCCTTCCCTGGGCTCGGCTGCATGCCACTAAAGACTACTATGACATGGTGGCGCTCTTAGATGAATTCCCTAAAATAAGAATGAATGTTAATTTAGTTCCTTCATTATTAATACAACTCCAAGATTATGCAACAGGCAAATTAACCGATTCGTGGCTAGATAAAAGTTTAATTCCTTCTAAAGAATTAACTGTATAAGATCAAATTTGGATATTAGAGAATTTCTTTTATTGTAACTGGGAAACAAAAATTTATCCTTTTCCAAGATTTAACGAACTATTCGAGAAAAGAGGAAAATTTATTTCCGCACATAACCTCGAAAGAATCCGAACCTATTTTAGTATTCAAGATTTCCTAGATTTACAGGTTTGGTTTAATTTAGCTTGGATGGATCCCCTCTGGCAAGAAAAAGATCCCTTAATTGCTCATCTCTATAAAAAGGGAAAAGACTTTTCAGAAGGGGAAAAACTCATGCTTT
>JAHFCA010000099.1 GCA_023249715.1 Elusimicrobiota bacterium | reverse complement strand
CGAATTTTCTTCCATCGCCTAAAGAAAGATCGGGATTTACCTGCACCTGAACAACTCCATCTAAGTTATATTCAACTGGGTTTTCCGCGGTTAGAATTTTTTCTTCAGGATCTCTTACCGCGGATAACGCTGCCATCAGAGTAAATGATTTTCCGGAACCTGTGGGACCGCAAACTAATATAAGCCCATAGGGTTTACCCAATGATTCTAAAAATTTAGTTTTTGTATCTTCTAAAAACCCAAGTTGATCTAAAGTTAATTTTGCGCCGGAACGGTCTAAAATACGCAAAACAGCGCTTTCACCCATGACCGTTGGCACAATGTTGACACGAAACTCAAAAGGCTTTCCTTTAACTTTAATGGCAATACGGCCATCTTGCGGGATTCGCCGCTCAGTGATATTCATCCCACTCATAATTTTAACTTTAGCAATCAGCGCGTTTTTAAATGTAAAGGGAACTTTAAAACTACTTTTTCGTAATGCGCCATCTACGCGGTAACGCACCAACAATTTTTTTTCAAAAGGTTCAATATGTATATCGGAAGCCCCTAAACGAATCGCTTCTAAAATAATCGCGTTGATCAATTTTTCAACGACAGGCGCCGAAGTGTTCACCTGCATAATATCTTCGGATTCATCGAGCGCCTTTCCAACTTCCACTTGGCTATCGCCGGGAGCTTTTCCTAAACCCTCAATGAGTTTTTCTGTCATTTCTTGAGCGTCTTCGGCTAACTCTTCTTGAGAAATCTGTGTTTCTTGAGATTCTTCTCCTTCTTCAACGCTCTTTTCATTATGAATTTTTGCAATGGCTTGGAGAATATCAGAGCCTAAAGCAAAATGGGGCTTCACTTGGATTCCTAATCGTAAAGAGATATCTTCAATAGCAAAACTATCTTGGGGATTCTTCATGGCTAAAAAAATATACTCATCTTCTTTGTTAAAAGCGATCATCAATTTATCTTTGGCCAATTCTTTGGGAATAATTTTTCCAACCTCTGGATCAATTTCAACTTCCGCTAAATCGATAAAGGGCATATCCAGTTTCCCGGAGATGGTCTGCAAAATATCTTCTTTGGGAACCAAATTTAGATCCAACATCGCTTGGGGAGCATCTTTACCCGATTTATCGCATTCTTCCATTACTTTTTCTATAGTTGCGGAGGTTAACAATCCTCGTGCGGTAAAAAGCTCGCAAATTTCACTCACCGTGGTATCGGCCATGCAGTAGACTCCCTTATAATTCAACTCGGATAAGAAATGACGCCTTAACTATAACTTGATTTCGAATCCTTGTCAACCCTCGGAGATTATGATAAATTGGGCTGAAATATGGTTCAATTTAAGGAAGTTTCAGCGGGCGGATTAGTCCTAAAATACTATCGAAAAAAACCAAAGATTTTGATGATTTTAGTTAAGAATTTAGTTGGAAAAATTGTGTGGACATTTCCCAAAGGACATTTAGAAAGAGGTGAAAATCTTGCTGCGGCAGCTTTACGGGAAGTTACAGAAGAAACGGGATGGAAATGTAAATTATTATTTCAGGGAAAGAAAAAATATTTCGAGAAAGTGCGGTATAAATTTTTAAGAGGTAAAAAGTTAGTGAATAAAACTGTAACGTGGTATACGATGTTCCCTTTGGTTAAAACGGGAGAAATGGATTTAGAAGAAGTTATGCGGGTACGGTGGGTCGTGTTAGAAAAAGCAAATAAATTTTTGAAATATCCTTCCGATAAGAAACTTTTAAAAAAATTATTACACTAGAAGCGAATAACCGCCATCCGCGACAATGGTCTGCCCAACAATCCAGCGGGATTCTTCCCGACATAAGAAAACAACTATATTCGCAATATCTTCTGGATGCCCTATACGGCCTACAGGTGTTTTAGTTCTTGCGTGGTGGAGCATTTCTTCATGGCGGGGTATTTTTTTGAGGGACTGAGTCTCGGTAGTCCCGGCCATCACTACATTGACGTTAATGCCTTGCGGGGCCAGTTCCACGGCAAGGTAGCGGCTTAAACATTCAATCCCGGCCTTTGCTACGCCCACCGCAGCATAATTAGGCAAGCACCTTTGGGACCCATGACTAGAAATAGAAACTATTTTTCCATTATGATCTCGCATTAAATTGGAGCTTAATCTTGCGGAAAGAAGTAAAGAGTTTAAATTAATTTGGAGGGTCCGATTCCATTCTTCGCCTGATAATTCAATGGCCGGTTTCAAATCTCCGGTAGCTGCGTTGTGAATAAGGATATCCAACGCGCCAAATTCATTGCGGATGGTTTCGAATACCTTCTGGATTTGTTCTTCATTGCCCATATTCGCCCGAATAGAAAGCACGCGGGATCCCAATTGGGCAAGGAGTCTCTCGGCATCCTGAGCATCTGCGCGGCTGCGCAAATAAGTAAAAACGATATGCGCCCCTTCTTGAGCCAATTTTTCGGCTACAGCCAGGCCAATGCCTCTGGAACCACCGCTAATAAACGCAACTTTATTTTGAAAAGGTTTTGTTTGCACTCTAGGCATTTAATATAGCATAATTTGCGGATAAAATTATGAACTATGAAAGCGTTATAGGATTAGAAGTTCACGTTCAAGTTAAGACAGTAAGCAAGCTTTTTTGCTCCTGTCCTACCTCCTTTGGAGCCCCCCCGAATTCTAATATTTGTCCTATTTGCGCGGGCTATCCGGGAGTGCTTCCCGTACTCAATAAAAAAGCGGTAGAAGCCATTGTAAAAACAGGGCTAGCCCTTACTTGCAGAATTAATTTGGAGTCTATTTTTGCCAGAAAACAATATTTCTATCCGGACCTTCCTAAAAATTACCAAATTTCTCAATATGAAAAACCTGTAGCAGAAGATGGAATGCTATCCCTGCTTTCTTCGAATTCTTCTCAAAAAGTTAGAATCAGAAGAATTCATTTAGAAGAAGATGCGGGCAAACTCTTGCACACGATTGGCTCCTTAGAGTTAGAATATTCCTTAGTAGATTTAAATCGAACCGGCATTCCTTTAATGGAAATTGTTTCAGAACCAGATCTTACAAGCCCTAAAGAAGCCTATGAGTATCTCTCAACACTTAAAAACATTCTGGAATATTTAGAAGTATCCGATTGCGATATGGAAAAGGGATCTCTACGGTGCGATGCCAACGTATCCCTACGGCCTATCGGGAGCCAAACATTGGGAAACCGCGTAGAAATTAAGAATATGAACTCCTTTCATGGAGTCCAAGAAGCTGTCACTTACGAAATTAAACGACAAACGGAAGTTCTTAATTCTGGAAATAGAGTGGTTCAAGAAACTCGGCTCTGGGATTCCGATCAGAAAGAAACCCGAGTTATGCGCTCCAAAGAAGAAGCCCATGATTACCGGTATTTTCCAGAACCAGATCTTCTCCCATTAAAATTGGAAGAAAATTGGGTTGAAGCTATCCGTGCCCAACTCCCGGAACTACCCGAAAAAAAAAGAAAGAGATTTATCGAAGACTACCAACTTTCAGAATACGATGCTGCAGTATTAAGTTCTGCTCCAGAAATGGCCCATTACTTTGAGAAAGCGTCCTCTTATCTTAAATCTCCCCTGGCCCCTAAAATCATATCCAACTGGATAACCACTGAATTATTGGGTCGACTGAATACCTCAAATTGTCCTATAGAAAAAGGGGTTATTTCACCGGAAGCACTGGCTGAACTTGTTGGACTTATTTTAAATGGAACCATTTCTGGTAAAATCGCAAAAATAGTATTTGAGGAAATGTGGAGCCATAATAAATTCCCCAAACAAATTATTCAAGAAAAAGGGTTAGTTCAAGTGAGTAATGAAAAAGAGATTGAAGTTTGGGTCTTAGAATCAATTTCTAAAAATCCAAAAGCAGTGGAAGAATATAAGAATGGAAAAGAAAAAGCAATTGGGGCTTTGGTGGGTTATATAATGAAAATTTCTAAAGGAAAAGCGAACCCTGATCTTGTCAATCAAATATTAAAAAAGAAGTTAGCTTAGGGATTGACACATCCTCTATAAATTAGTACTTTTTACCACTTAACTAAAGGAAATTTAAACATTTTATGGCGATCATACGGTTTGGAACAGCTGGGTGGAGAGCAGTCATTGCGCAAGACTTTACATTTGCAAACGTGAGAATTGTGGCGCAAGCCATCGCGGATCATCTCCGAAGAGAAAAACAGCACCATAAAAAAATTGTAGTCGGATACGATACTCGTTTCCTTTCCGAAGATTTTGCTAGGACTGTAACCGAAGTTTTAACAGGGAACTCTATTCAAGTTCTCCTTTGTAAAAAAGAAGCCCCCACCCCTGCGATAGCCTATTCTATCCTGAACCAAAAAGCAGCCGGTTCCATCAATATTACAGCAAGCCACAATCCTCCTGAATATTCCGGTATAAAATTTTCCAGTGCCTATGGCGGGCCTGCTCTGCCCGAAGTCACCCGATGGATCGAAGATCGATGTAGTCTCTATTCTGCAGAAGGTAAGAATATCCCCCGATTGCCGCTCAGCGAAGCAAGAAAAAAGAAATTAGTGATAGATTATGATCCCGCTCCGATGTATCTAAAACAAATTCACAATCTCATTGACTTTAAAGCTCTAAAAAAATCTAAACTTTCTGTTATCTTCGATCCCATTTATGGAACAGCTCGCGGATATTTAGACCTGCTGTTACAGGAAGCTGGGTGTAAAGTAACTATACTCCATGATTACCGAGACGTTTTATATGGAGGCCATGCTCCAGAACCATCTGGAGAACATTTAAGTGAGGCAGTTACTGCCTTAAAGAAACAAAAAGCACACATTGGTTTAGCGACCGATGGAGATTCAGATCGATTTGGCATTATAGATTCTGACGGTTCTTTTTTAACCGCAAACGAAATTCTGCCTTTAGTTTTAGATCACCTCATGCGCACCAGAAAATGGAGCGGAATTGTAGCTCGATCCGTTATGACCAGCCATTTCTTGGATGCTGTAGCTAAATCCTATGGGATTGAAGTGCGAGAAACACCGGTTGGGTTTAAATATATCGCGGAATTAATGCTTAAAGAGAATTTTATTTTAGGTGGAGAAGAATCCGGAGGACTTACGGTAAAAGGCCATATCCCGGAAAAAGATGGAATTTTAGCTTGTTTACTTTTAGCAGAAACAAGAGCCGTATCCAAAAAACCACTTAAAGAAGTTTTATTAGGACTCCAAAACAAAGTCGGGTTCTTTTATAGTGACAGAGCCAATTTCCATATTCATCCAGAAAAAATGAATGCTCTCAAAGAAAAACTTTCTCTCCATCCCCCTACCACTATGGGAGACTTCCATGTTAAAAGAATTGTGGATGTAGATGGTTTTAAATTTATTATGAAAGACCAATCCTGGATTGGGATACGTCCTTCCGGCACAGAACCGTTAGTGCGACTGTATGCAGAAAGCGATTCTAAAAAGAAATTAGCCCAATTGATAGAGCACGGTAAAACTTTAATTGGAGCCTAATATATGAGCAAGATAGAATCCATTCGCGCAAGAGAAATTTTAGATTCAAGAGGGAACCCCACCGTGGAAGTAGAAGTGCGCATCCACAAAGAAATAATGGGCAGAGCCGCAGTGCCTTCTGGAGCCTCCACAGGAGAACATGAAGCGGTAGAACTACGCGATGGAGACAAATCGCGTTTTTTAGGGAAAGGAGTGGTTAAAGCCGTTCAAAATGTTAATACTAGAATTGCCCCTGAATTAGTGGGAATGGATGTAACCCAACAAATTGAGATAGATCAAAAATTATGCAAATTAGACGGCACTCCCAACAAAGGAAATCTAGGAGCCAATGCCCTCTTGGGAGTTTCTTTAGCAACTGCTAGAGCTTCTGCTAAAGTTCAGAATCTCCCCCTTTACGAA
>JAHFCA010000098.1 GCA_023249715.1 Elusimicrobiota bacterium | reverse complement strand
GATCGCTTAGTTTTTCAGACTAAAAATCAAAAAATTGTCACTCAATCTCCCATTAAGATCGTAAAGAAGGACTCCATTTTAATCGGCGAAGGATTAGAAGCTACCCCCGATCTTTCCACGGTAAAAATTTTAAGACACCAAGCTTCTATCTACCCCAAAAATGTTCTTCAAAATAATAAAATAGAAAATTAATGCGATTAAAATATTTCTCATTTCTTTTATTTTTTTTCTCTCTTGCCTCCACCCTTAGCGCCATCCGAGAAACCCCTCTCGGGCCTTTAAGAATTTCTGCCGATGAAACGATTTCAAAAAATAGTGGCCGCGAATTCGAGGCCAAAGGAAACGTATGGATTGCGTATGAGCTCGAATCGAAAGACGTTTTAGAATCGTACTCTGATTTTGCTCGTTTTAATGAAACCACAAAATGCGGCGAGTTATTGGGTGACCCCAGGGCGGTTTGGAAACGCAATAACCCTCCCCAACCTTCTATTACCTTAAAAGCGGATAGAATTCTTTTTGAAATCCCTAACGAAGAACTTTCAGCCTATGGGAATGTTTTTGTCTATCAAGCCAATTCCACTTTAAACGCCAATGAAGTTCATTTTTCTAATTTAGAAAAAAAACTGTCTGCCAGCGGAGGAAGGCCCGAATTCCATATCACGGCTCCAGAACATAAAACCGAAATTAGCGCCAATGAAATCCAAGCCTGGACCGATAAAAAAACCATTCACTTTACCGGCAAGGTTTCCGGAGTCGTTCTATTAACCGAGGCTCAACCATGATATTGAGAGCCGAAAATTTAAAAAAATCCTATGGCTCCCGCACCGTTGTCGATGGCATTTCCCTCACCGTCAATGCCGGAGAAATTGTCGGGCTCCTGGGGCCCAACGGCGCTGGAAAGACAAGCACTTTTTATTTAGTGGTTGGCATGATTAAATCAGAAGGGGGAAAAGTAGAATTAGGAGGGAGTGACATTTCTAATATTCCTATGTATATAAGAGCTAAAAAAGGAATTGGATTCCTTCCTCAAGAACCTTCCATCTTTAGAAGACTCTCCGTAGAAGAAAACTTGAAAATTATTTTAGAGCTCTTGCCTTTAGATTTAAATATTAAAAAAGAAAAGGAAGAGAAACTTTTAGAACAGCTGGGCCTTAAGGATCTAAGACGCCAAATTGCGGGAAATCTTTCGGGAGGAGAAAAAAGAAGGCTCGAGATTGCCCGGGCCCTTATTTCTGAACCTAAGTTTATATTGCTGGATGAACCTTTTGTGGGAATAGATCCTATTACCGTCAATGACCTGCAAAATATTTTAAATCAGTTAAAAGCGGACGGCCTGGGAATTCTAATCACGGATCACAATGTTCGGGACACATTAAAAATCATTGACCGAGCTTACATTATCTATCAAGGAAAAGTGCTTTTAGAAGGGAATGGGCAAGCGCTCTTAAAGAGCCCCGAAGCCAGAAAAGTTTATTTAGGTGACCAATTCCAAATATAATTTTTGACTCTTTATTTTTCAAGATATAAAATAAGCTTTACCAATGGAATTAAATATCCGGGCCCGTCATTTGGAGTTAACTCCGGCTTTGAGCGATTATGTCCACAAAAAAGTGGAAAAAGCGCAGCGTTATTACAATTCTATTATTTGGGCGCAAGCCGTACTCTCTGTAGAAAAACATAGGCAAAGCGCTGAACTCATCGTCCATACCCCCGGCAACACCTTTCGCACCAAAGAAGAATCGGCCGATCTTTATTCCGCCATCGACAGCGCCGTCCATAAGCTCGATCTTCATTTAACCCGCACCAAAGATAAGGAAAGAAACCACCGACATGAGAACACATTTAAAAAGAGAACTCCTTTGGAAACGGCAACCGCAGCCGCGCCCTCTACAGAGAGAAACAAAAAGATATTAGAGGTCACAAAAATTACTTTAAAACCTTTATCGTTGGACCAAGCCATCGAAGAAATAGAAATTAGAGATCAACCGGCCTTCCCCTTTATAGACGAAAAAAGTAACGCCATTCATATCCTTTGTAAAAAAGGGAAATTTGGTTTTGACCTTATTCAAACAGAGGAAAGTTGAGGACCCCACTTCTATGACTAGCAAAGAATCCACCTTAAGCCTATTAGATTATTTACCCGTCTCCTGTATTCATATCGATTTAAAAAGTCAAACTAAAAAAGAAGTTCTAAAAGAATTAGTCAGCCTGCTTGCCACCAATAAAAAGATGAAAAATCCAGAGAAGGTCTTAAAAACTCTTCAAGATCGAGAAGAACTCGGTTCCACGGGAATCGGACAAGGAGTGGCTATTCCCCATGGCAAAAGCGACGATTTAGAAGATATCCAAATGGCCGTGGGAATTTCCAGAAAGGGAATCGATTTTAACGCGCTGGATGGAGAGCCGGTGCATCTTTTCTTCATTTTAATTGCCCCGCAAAATTCTACCGGGACCCATTTAAAAATTTTAGCCAAAATCTCCAGGCTCCTTAAAGATAAATTTTTCAGACAAGCGTTAAGAGAATCCAAAAGTCCGGAGGAAGTTCTTAAACAGATCCAAGACGAAAACGAATATTAATGGCTTTAACCGTTGAGGAATTTTACAGAGAAAAAGCCCAAAGTTTAGATTTAAAAATTTTGGCTGGTTCCGCCGGTTTAAATAGAGAAATCACCGTTATCGATTTAAACCGTCCGGGCTTGGCCTTGGGTAGTTTTTTAGAAAATTTTCGTTGGGAAAGAATCCAGGTTATTGGTCGGGGGGAACACGCCTACATTAACCAGGTGGCTCTAAAACAGCCGCAAGCCCTAAAAGATTTTCTTAAGTTTAAGATGCCCTGCATTATCTTAACGTACCAGATGACGCCTCGCCCCGAACTTCTAGAACTTTCCGACCAATTTCAGCTTCCTTTGTTCGTCACTTCTTTAGAAACCGCAAACCTTATTGCCGAACTTACGAACTATCTGGAAGAACGTCTTTCTCCCACCATTACTATCCATGGTGTTTTAACGGAAGTTTATGGACTGGGAGTTTTAATTTCGGGAAATTCCGGAATAGGAAAATCGGAATGCGCGTTAGAACTGATTAAACGAGGCCATATGCTGGTATCGGATGACGTGGTGCGAGTTCAGCATAGAACCGGCGCAATCTTAATTGGAAAGCCGGCCAATGAAGTGATTAAACACCACATGGAAGTGCGGGGCATTGGCATTATTGACGTAAAACAACTTTTTGGAGTGAGCGCCATTTTAGATTTCAGCCGCATAGAGTTGGCCATACACCTCGAGATGTGGGACGAAACCAAAGAATACGATCGGGTAGGATTAGAAGAACATTCTTTAGAAGTTTTGGGAGTGCGCATCCCGCGCATTACCATGCCAGTTCGTCCGGGAAGAAATTTAGCGGTGTTAATTGAGGTGGCCGCTCTCCACCAGCGTTTAAAAGCGCGAGGCATTAACAGCGCCCAGGAAATGGAAAAAAATTTGCTCAATGCCATTAAAGGATCTCCCGTTCGACCCCTCCCGAAACCATCGGCGTTAAAACTGCCGACAGAAGAACCCAAACGGACTCCCTACCGAAGGCGATAGAATTTCTTAGATTTTAAAAATGAACCCTCCTTCCAAAAATCAGTTCTTATGCGTGTTGGTCACCGGTATTTCCGGAGCAGGTAAAAGCCAAGCCCTAAACTGTTTGGAAGATTTTGGATTTTTTTGCGCCGATAATTTACCCTCTCCCCTGATTCCAAATTTTGGCGATCTGATTGTTAAATCGGGAACGTCTATGCGCAAAGTGGCTTTAGGAATCGATGTCAGAGAAGGAAAATTTTTTAAATATTTATATTCAGGCCTGGACGAATTAAAGCTACGGGGAATTAAAACCTGGACTCTTTTTTTAGATGCCACTAACGCCACTCTTTTAAAAAGATTTTCAGAAACTCGTCGTAAACACCCCATGGGGAAAGGAATTCAAGAAGGCATTCTAGAAGAAAGAACTCGGCTCCAAGAAATCAGAGAAAAATCCGACAAAATTATAGATACGACCGATCTTACCCTCTCTGAACTCAAAGAGATGGTAGCGTCTTCGCTGCCAACCACCTTACAAAAAACATTGCACGTTTCCATTTACTCTTTTGGGTATAAACATGGAATTCCACCCGATGCCGATATTGTTTGGGACGTCCGTTTTTTGCCCAATCCAAACTATGTTCCTTCTCTGCACCATAAAACTGGATTGTCTGCGTCGGTGCGAAATTATGTGCTTAAAAATCCCGAATGCCAAAGCTTTTTAAATAAATTTTTGCCGATCCTCGGTTACTGCTTGCCTAAATTTATTAAAGAGGGGAAATCCCATACCACCCTCGCCATTGGCTGCACCGGAGGGAAACACCGCTCCGTGACGATTGCCGAAGTCTGCGCCCGTTTTTTAAGAAAAAAAGGATATCCCATCGCGTTACATCATCGCGATTTAGATCATTCCCAAATACGATGATAGGCATTATTGTTGTGACCCACTTAGATACCGCCACTCCCTTTATCCAGGAGGCGGAACGGATGCTTGGAAAACAGAAAGGGGTCATCGCTCTCAATCTGCATGAAAACGAATCCTTGGATAGGCTATGCCGACATCTTTCCGAACAGATTGAAAATTGTTTTAAAGAACAGGGGGAAGAGGGAGAAGGAGTTTTAATTTTAACCGATCTTTTTGGCAGCAGCCCCACCAACGCCTGTCTAAAAACACTCTATTCTTCAGAGCGGCCCATTGAAATTCTAACTGGGGTCAATCTACCGATGGTGATTTCCTCTTTGAGTTATCGCACCCGTCTTCCCTTAAAAGAACTAGCTGAAAAAGTTTTAGCCGACGGCCAAAAGGGAATTAAGCATGCGACGACCCATGCTTAAAAAATAAGTTTTATCTTATGGCTAAAATAACATTCTTATTTGGGAATCACAATCATCAGCCCATTGGGAACTTTGACAGCGTTTTTGAAGAAGCCTACCAGAAGTCCTATCGCCCCTTCTTCGATATTTTATTCAAGCATCCCGCCATTCACTGGAATCTTCACTGTACCGGAATCCTTTGGGAATGGCTGGAAAACCATCATCCCGACACCTTAGACATAGTGGCTGCGATGGTAGAGCGCAAACAACTAGAACTTCTTTCGGGAGGGTTTTATGAACCCATCCTCCCCATGATTCCTAACTCCGACAAAATCGGACAAATAAAAAAATTAAATCAATATCTTAAAAATAAATTCTTGTATACGCCGCGGGGAATGTGGTGCGCTGAGAGAGTGTGGGAACCCCATTTGCCGCAGCCGCTACGCGAAAGTGACATGGAATACACCGTTTTAGACGATAATCACTTTACGCTGAGTGGTTTGGACGAATCCAAACTGCGCGGCTATTACAAGGTGGAAGAGCTCGGTTTTGCTTTGGACATCTTTCCCATTTCGAAAGAATTGAGATATGCCATTCCCTTTAAAAAACCCGAAGAAGTCATAAAAATTTTTAAAGTCGCGGCCGATGAAAGCACCATCCCAAATCCTTGTCTCACGCTAATGGACGATGGGGAAAAATTTGGGCTTTGGCCGGACACCTATAAAAACGTCTATACGGACGGGTGGTTGGAAACCTTTATCTCACTCTTAGAAAAAAACTCTTCATGGATTTATACTCAAACATTCAGCGAATACCGCTGCGCGACAGCTCCCTTAGGGAAAACCTATATTCCCTGCGCCTCCTATTCCGAAATGTTGGAATGGTCAAAAGGTTTTTGGCGCAATTTCCTGGCGAAGTACCCAGAATCCGACTGGATGCATAAAAAGATGTTGCGTTTAAGCAAAAAAGTTCAGAATTTTAAAAAAATAAAAAAATTACCATCTAAAGCAGTGGCCCAAAAGCTGGAAGAAGCGCAAACCAAAGTCTGGGCGGGCCAATGCAATTGCGCTTATTGGCATGGAATTTTTGGAGGACTCTATTTGCCCGTGTTGCGCGGAGCTGTTTACAAAAATTTAATTGCGGC
>JAHFCA010000097.1 GCA_023249715.1 Elusimicrobiota bacterium | reverse complement strand
GCTCACTTAAAAAAGAGCGTTCAGGTCACCCAAAAGGGAATGAAATATTTATTGACAGAGTTGGAAAAACTGAATTTAAAAACAGTTCCTTCTTCTGGAAACTTTTTGCTGATCGATGTTGATCCTCGGCGCGGGAAGGATCTGTTTAAACAGTTGCTTCTAAAAGGAGTGATTGTCCGTTCCGTGGATGAATATGAATTGCCCCATCATATGCGGGTAACCGTGGGTTTAGAAAAAGAGAATTGGTTTTTTATAGAGAAGCTTAAGGAGGTCTTAAAGCAACAATGATCTTAACGATAAAATCGGATGCTAAGAAAAAAGATATAGACGCCCTGACGGAGAAAATTAAAGATTTGGGTTTTACGCCCCATATTTCCAAGGGGGCCGTAAAAGTTATTATTGGAGTAATCGGGGAAAACGAGCACAAGTATAAAGATGTTTTTGAATCGTACGATATTGTGGAAAGCGCGACTCCCATTGTAAAACCTTATAAATTAGTGAGCCGCGAATTTAAAAAAGAGAATACGGTATTCGATGTCGGGGGGGTAAAGGTGGGTGGCAACAAACTGATTGTGATCGCAGGCCCCTGTTCCGTGGATACAAAAGAAAATTTATTTACTTGCGCCCGGGCCGTAAAAAGCGCCGGAGCTCATTTTTTTAGAGGAGGAGCGTTTAAGCCGAGGAGTTCTCCTTACTCCTTCCAGGGACATGGGGAATCCGCGTTAAAAAATTTAGCGGAGGCGAGAAAAATAACCGGTCTGCCGATTGTGACGGAAGTGATGGATACCCGCCAGGTAGAAATTGTGGAGAGGTATGCGGACATTTTGCAGGTGGGAGCCCGGAACTGCCAAAACTTTGAACTTTTAAAAGAAGTGGGACAGACGCGAAAACCGGTGATGCTTAAAAGAGGGATGGCGAACACCGTGGAAGAATGGCTGATGGCGGCGGAATATATTTACTCCGGAGGAAACCACCAGATTATTTTATGCGAGCGGGGAGTGCGCACTTTTGAAAACAGCACCCGTTTTACCATGGATTTGAACGCGATACCGGTGGTAAAACATTACACCCATTTACCTATTATTGTGGATCCATCGCACGGTGTGGGAGTGAGAGATTTTATCGCGCCGATGGCGTTGGCCGGAGTGGCCGCCGGGGCGGACGGAGTGATGATAGAAGTGCATCCCAAACCCACGGAGGCGCTTTCGGACGGAATGCAGGCGTTGTTGCCGGTAATGTTCGATAAACTCATGCAGGACATTGGACGAGTGGCCGCCGCCGTCGGCAGAACGATATAAATTTAAAGGTACTAAATTTAAACAATGAAAAATGAAACGGTAGCGATTATAGGGATGGGGATGATGGGTTCTTCCCTGGGGAAAGCCATTAAATCGAGAGCGTTACCCTATAGAGTGCTGGGGCTGGGTAGAAATTCCAAGCATCTCAATCAGGCGATGGTTTTGGGCGCCTGTGACGCGGTGACCGTAGATTTAAATGCGGGGGTGCAAGAGGCGGATATCGTGGTTCTCTGCGCTCCCGTGGATATAATTCCCAAAATGGCGGAACAAATTCTTCCCTCTCTTAAAAAAACGGCCATCGTTACGGATATCGGCAGCGTAAAAAGTCCCATTGTGGAAGCGGTAAAAAAAGTTTCCGGGGAAAGTATGGATTTTTGTTTTATCGGAGGGCATCCTCTCTGCGGATCGGAAAAAACCGGAGCGGAAAATTTACAGGAAGATCTTTATAAAGGCGCCACCGTTATATTGACTCCTTTAGAATCTACAAGCAAAGAGTCGGTGGGGAAGTTAAAAAATTTTTGGCAGAGGGTCGGCGCTAAAGTTTTAGTAATGGAGAGCGCAGTGCACGATATATTGGTGGCGCAGACGAGTCACCTGCCGCATGTGTTATCAGCCTGTTTGGTGCAACTCGTGGCCCGCTTACAGAAACAAGATGAAAGAGTAAAGGATTTGCTCGCCGGCTCTTTTAAGGATATGACGCGCATTTCCGCCAGCGATCCCGACCAATGGACGGAAATTGTGAAGGGGAATGAAAAATTTGTCTTGGGAGCGCTTAAATCTTATAGGGATTTAATCCACCATCTTATTCAAGAAGTAGAAAAATCGAGTCATAGCCAACCCCTCTGGAAGTCCCATTTTGAAAAAGCTCATTCTGCTCGCTCGGAACTCCTCCCCTAAATTAGGGACAGGTTCCTATTTTTAGTTTTATGGGTAATCAAATTATTCAATCGCTAGTTGGAACGGGTAAGGGAATTTTAGGGGAATTTACTCCGCCGCCGGACAAATCTATTACCCATCGGGCCATTATTCTGGCCTCGTTATCACCCAAGAAATCTATAATAAAAAATCCGCTCCTTTCCGGGGATTGCCTTTCTACGTTGAACGCCTTTAGAAAGTTGGGAGTCCCTATAGAGCAAAGGGGGAATGAACTTTTTGTTTCGGAAGGGAAGCGAAGCCTGTTTTCGCCTTTGCGGGAATTAAAAGCTCCCGTTTCACCCATCGATTGTGAAAATTCCGGCACAACCATGCGGCTTTTGGCGGGCGTGCTCGCCGCCCAAAATTTTGAGAGTGAACTCGTTGGGGACAGTTCCCTTTCCAGAAGGCCCATGCGCAGAGTCTTGGAGCCGTTGCGCCAGATGGGAGCTGCCATTTCCGCCCGGGAGGATAACTTTGCTCCTCTAAAAATAAAAGGAAATCCTCATTTAAAACCAATAAGTTGGAAAAGTCCTGTGGCGAGCGCCCAGGTAAAATCTGCAATTCTTTTGGCAGCGCTTTTTCCCAGAGGGAAAACAACGGTGATTGAGCCGGAGAAATCTCGGGATCATACGGAGCGTATGCTTAAAAGTTCAGGCGCTGGAATTCAGATTAAAGGAAATAGAGTGGTTCTTGAGGGGCCGGGTTCTTTAAAAGGGCTTCACGTTAAAATTCCCGGAGATTGTTCGAGCGCCGCATTCTTTTTGGCGGCGGCAGCCTTGGTTTCTGGTTCTCGGTTAGCCATTAGAGACGTCAATTTAAACCCTACGCGTACGGGTTTCCTTTCCCTGTTAAAACGAATGAAGGCAAAGATAAATTTATCTTCAATAAAAGAAGCGTTGGGAGAACCTTTAGGAAATATAAAAATGACTCCTTCTTCTTTAAATGCGGTTCAGATTTCTAAAAAAGATATCCCATCACTGATCGACGAGATTCCAATTTTGGCGGTGCTGGCTACACAAGCGAAAGGGAAAACGGTCATCAGCGGAGCGGAGGAGTTAAGGGTGAAGGAGTCCGACAGAATTCATTCCGTTGTAACCGAGTTAAAAAAAATGGGAGCTTGTATACAAGAGAAAAAGGATGGGATGGTCATTGAAGGCCCCACCCCTCTAAAGGGAACAAAAGTGAAGTCCTATGGAGACCACCGCATGGCGATGTCCCTGGCTATTGCCGGTTTAATTGCCGAGGGAGCAACAGAAATTGAAGATTTCGACTGCGTAAAGATTTCCTTCCCTAACTTCTTACCTCAACTTAAACGTTTATGCCTAAGAAATTAGGGGGCAGCTTTTTATTTTTATTTTCAACTCGCATTCGCGAAAACATTTTTCTTAGGCCTCCGAACTCGCCTTTGCGTGCCGCAAAGGCTCATACATGCGGAGGCAAAGGAATTATGTCAAAAAAGTTTTCGCTCATAATCACGCTCGGATGAAAATAAAAATAAAAAGCTGCCCCCTAATTTCTAAAATTCCATGAAAAAAAAGATTATCGCTATTGATGGCCCCGGCGGGGCAGGGAAATCCACGATTGCAAAGCTCTTGGCAAAACGGCTGGGATATATTTATATCGATTCCGGAGCGATGTACCGGGCCATCACCTGGAAAGCGCTTCAGAATAAAGCGGATTTTGAAAATGCGAGAGAACTCCTTAGAATGGTCCGCGCTCTAAAAATAAATTTTAAATGGGATGGGGATAAAAAAAATCTACTGACGTTTTTAAACCGGAAAAATATTTCTCAGGAGATCCGCTCCAAAGCAGTGGACCAAAATGTAAGCGCCATAGCTAAAATTCCCGGAATTAGGACTCTTCTCGTGGCGCAGCAAAGACGTCTCGGGAAGTTGGGTGGCGTGGTGATGGATGGCCGCGATATCGGATCGGTGGTATTCCCTAAAGCGGAGTTTAAATTTTATTTGGACGCTTCTCCCAGGGAACGGGCGCTCCGGCGGTATAACGAACTTATCGCAAAAGGAAAAAAAGTAAAACTTTCCGAAATTAAAAAAGAGTTAATCCGGAGAGATACAATAGATTCCCAAAGAGCTCATTCTCCGTTAAAAAAAGCGAAAGATGCCGTCTGGGTGGATTCCACAAAGCTTTCTATAAAGGAAGTGGTAGCAGCAATGATGAGGCGTATGATTTTGGATGAAAGAAATTAAACCTGCTCTTTTACAGCGATTTTTATATTGGCACGCGCAGGGAACCGCCTATTTATTCTTTAAACTCTTTTACCGTCTTAAAGTTTATGGGATAGAAAACATTCCTAAGACGGGCGGGGTGCTGCTGGCTTCTAATCATTGTTCTTATGCCGATCCGCCTCTCTTGGGAGCCACGGTCCCGCGCCCTATCCATTTTTTTGCCAAGGAAGAGCTCTTTAGATTTCCTCCCATGGGCTGGTATTTAAAGAAACTAAACGCGTTCCCGGTGCGACGATTTGAACGGGACATTGGAGCCTTTAGGAACGCGCAGACTCTTTTGCGCAGCGGTGAAGCGGTGGTTTTGTTTCCGGAAGGGCGCCGCAGTAAAACCGGGGAGCTGGGGAAAGCGAAACCGGGCGTGGCGATGCTGGCGTATAAAGCGAAGGTTCCGGTCGTGCCCATATATATTTGTAATTCTTTTTACATAAAAAATTTTAAAGCGCTCTCCATTACTTTTGGGACTCCACTCTATCCGCCAAAAACAGAAGACGAAAGAAGCGCCTATCCATCCTTTTCCGAGACTATTCTTGAAGCGGTTGCAGCCTTAAAATCGAAATGTTAGAATGAAACAGCTTTATGGACGAGAATACGTCGAACAAAGAGAAAAAAAAATCAGAAATGAACAGTAGTGAATCTTCCGAAGCGGAAATAATGGATATGGGGCAACTTTTGGCCGAAGAAGAGGGCCAAAAGGAGACTGGGGCTGCTTCGAACATAGTTATGGCGCAGGCTGTCAGTGTGGTTAAAGAAGGTCTTTTGGTGGATATTGGCGGAAAAAGAGAAGCTCTTATTCCCAAAGAAGAGTTTGGCGCTGAAATCCCTTTTAAGAGCGGAGACTCTATTCCGGTGATTAAAACTTCCGGAGAAAAGCTGGAAGGGTATTTTAGAGTTTCTTGGAAAGCGGCCCGAGAAAAAGCGGGATGGGAGGAGATTCAAAAAATCTATCAAAATAAAGTGACCATGACGGTGCAAGTGCTTAAGGAGATTAAGGGCGGCCTGCTTGTGGGCTGTAATAACGGCTTAACCGGATTTTTGCCCGCTTCTCAGATTGATGTGCGCCAAACCGCCGACTTAAAATCCTGGAAAGGTAAAACCTTAACGGTGCATGTGTTGCAGTATGACGCGCATAAAAATAATCTTGTTGTATCGAGAAAAGGCTGGGTTTTAGAAGAAAACCAAAAGAAAAAAGAAGAACTCTTTAAAATTTTAAAAGTAGGGGATATTTATAAAGGGATGGTGCGGGGATTGACCCCCTATGGCGCTTTTGTGGATATTGGAGGCATTGAGGGGTTGCTCCACATTGGAGAAGTAGATTGGAGTCACAAAGTAAAGTTATCCCATGTGTTAAAGGTAGGCCAGGAAATTGAAGTAAAAGTGATTAAGTTTGACCCCGCCACAGAAAAAATTTCTCTTTCCCGTAAAGAACTTTTAAGCCACCCGTGGGACGGAGTAGAAGAAAAGTTTAAGGCCGGAATGCTGGTCAAAGGAAAAATTACTCACTGCGCGGAATTTGGGGCGTTTTTAGAAATTGCTCCCAACGTGGAAGGATTGATTCATAATTCCGAAATTTCCTGGGATGAAGAGGTTAAAA
>JAHFCA010000096.1 GCA_023249715.1 Elusimicrobiota bacterium | reverse complement strand
TTTGGAGCGGGAGGGGTGGCGCAGCTTGCGGATGGTTTTAGCTTCAATTTGGCGGACTCTTTCCCGGGTAACATTAAAGATTTTGCCTACCTCTTCTAAGGTTCTAGGATACCCGCTAGAGATCCCAAACCTTAAACGGATAATCTCCGCTTCCCTTTGGGAAAGTGTAGAGAGCACATTTTCAATTTCCTGTCTCTTTAAATAGTCTACGGCTGCTCGAGTGGGGTTGGGTCCCTGACGATCTTCGATAAAATCCTCTAAATAGGAATCTTCATCCTCGCCAATAGGGGTGTTGAGAGAGATGGGGTCTTGCATAATTTTTAGGATCGACCGCACCTTTTCCTGAGATAGCCGCAAAGCCTTGCTATACTCTTCCACCACCGGTTCTCTGCCGAAATCCTGTCTGCATTTGCGGGCAATCTTAGACATTTTCGCGATCATCTCTTTCATGTGGACAGGAATACGAATGGTTCTCGATTGGTCGGCAATGGCGCGGTTAATCGCCTGCCGTACCCACCAGGTCGCATACGTAGAAAATTTAAACCCTCTTTTCCATTCAAATTTTTCTACCGCTTTAATAAGCCCAAGGCCTCCTTCTTGAATAAGGTCGGATAATTCCAAAGAGGATCCACCCACATGCTTTTTAGCGATGGAGACCACCAAACGCAAATTTGCCTTAATTAAGTCCCTCTTATTTATAAGTATTGTCTCTTCTAATTTTTTAATTTCCTGATACTTCTCAATGAGGTGGTTCCTAGAGACAGGCAAGGAGCTAATCATGTGTTGATGCTTTTTTATAATTTGTTTCAAATTGACAATGGTCGACTCAATCCCTGTTAAAGTATACCCTGTGGCTTTTCTGAAGACTGCGGCAGAAACACGCCCATTTTTAGCTTGTTCGCAAACCCTAAAAAGTTCGTTGGCGCTCATTTTAAACCGCTTTTCGTAGCGAATAATTTCCATCTCGGTTTCTAAAATTTTCTGAGCTAACGTCTTTATTTTATTGGTGAGCCGTCTAATCTTCTCTTGATTCAGGTTTAAACTGACAATGCGTTTAATGATGCCGTTCTTTTCTTCTTCAATTTGGGCTCTGTAATACTCTCTTTTAGCATCGGATAACGACCTGTCTTTGATATGTTCGAGCGCGTTTATCATTTTCTTTTCGCTGGCATTGATAAACTTTACCGCCTCTTTCATCTTTCTTTTCATCTGGTACAGTTCTTGAGTTGTTTTTCTTCCTCTAGGCATCAGTTCTTTGGGAGTCATCTCATCCTGGGTGATCAACGTCTCCCAATTGCGGATTTCGCGCATGGTAATCGGCGATTCTAACACCAGCCACTTTAATATTTTCTCGGTTTCCTTAATGTTCCGAGCTAAATTAATTTCTTCATCACGGGTTAAGAGCGGAACTTTTCCCATTTCCGTTAGATACATGCGGATAGAGTTTTGCGTGTCGACTTCCAATTCCGGGACTTCGGGAGTTTCAGTTTCCTCAGATAGAACATCTCCAGGAAGCGTTGTCACACGAGAACTCTCCTTGAGAGTAGCCTCTCCCCCTTTCTTAATAATAGGGATACCCATCTCCTGGAGGCGATTAAAGATCGCATCCAAATCCTCTGGGTTGGCGTTTAAATCGGGCAAGTAACGGTTAATTTCATCAAAAGTCAGGTATCCGCTCTCTCGTCCTTGTTCAATGAGTTCTTTAATAATTTCACTATGATCCATACATTACTCCTATCATCTCTTTAATTTTTTTTAACAAGAGTCCCTTTTAAATCCCGGGCCAATTGCTGGTAGCGGGAAGTTTGGTTGGAAGAAATTTTCCCGCCGCGGTTTAATTCTGTTACAAGTTCTTGTTCTATTCTTTCTAGTTCCAACTCCTTCACTTTTTCTCTCATGCGATCTAAAAGCAATTTAAAAATAGTGAGCGGTTCCCCATATTCCATCTGCTTAAAAAGAGCGTTTCTTAACCAGTCCGCTGCCGCCTCTGTTAAACTATTGAGAATAGCGGCGCTCCGGACTTCTGTCGCCATTTCCGATAATTTGTTAAAACATTCCGCCGCCACAGCCGAAAAGTTTTCACTCTTTAATTCTTTAAGCAAAAGGTTACGGCAGTCTAGATAACGCACCGCTAAGGTTAGAATCTCTTCTTCTAACGACAGCAACTCCGGAGGCGCCTTTTTTGCAGTCTCCTGATTGTTTGTCCCCTTCCCTTTACTCGCCCAGGGCGCTTTATTGACTTCCGAAAGCAAAGCCTCTTCTTTTAGACCTAACTTTCTAGAAACCAAACGAATCATTTCGGAACGGAGGATTTGGTCGTCCAATTTTAATAAGAGTGGCAGGACCGCTTTTGCCGTCATACTTCTTGCCAAAGCGAGAGGCAACGCCCGATTTGAATTAAAAATTAATTCGGTTTTAAAGTCAAAGATAGTCCGTCCTTGTCCCAAAAGATTTTTGAATTCTTCCAAAGAATGTTTTTGTAAATATTCATCTGAATCCACATTTTGGGGGAGCTGGGCCACTAAAGGCATAAAACCATATTCTAATAAGAGTTCCGCTCCTCTAAAAGCAGCCAGGTTTCCCGCCGCATCCGCATCAAAAAGCAAAATAATATTCTCCACGCACCTTTTTAAAATCTGGCATTGGTCTGTCGTTAAGGCCGTTCCCAAGGGGGCGACTGCTTCCCGCAACCCCGCTTGATGGCAGCCTATCACATCCATATATCCTTCCACTACGACCGCTCTATTCTGGGTGCGCAGATCGCGCGCTCCCTGATACAACCCATATAAATTTTTCCCTTTTTGAAAAAGAGAAGTCTCCGGGCTATTGATATATTTGGGAGGAACTTCTCCAGTTCTTGATTTTTTTTCTTCTAAAATTCTTCCTCCAAAACCAATCACTTGCCCTTTTGTGTCAAATATGGGGAAAATAATTCTTCCTCTAAAGTGATCCACCCATTTTTGACTGTCAGAATACTTTTTTGCCAAACCTCCCTCTTCTAATTCTAACTCACTTATGCCAGATTTCAAGGCCACCTTTAAAAGAGATTGCCCAGAAAAGGGGGCCCAACCCAATTCAAATTTTTCTATCGTTTCTTTACTTAAACCTCTCTCGTCTAAAAGATACTGGCAGGCCTCTTTTCCTTCTCCAGAATCCAAAAGAGTTTTATGATAGAAATTTGCCGCTCTTTTAAGAATGTCTAAAAGCCTCTTCTTCTTTTCAAAGTTGGCAGAAACCGCTACAGAGGAGCCTCCGCTTTCTATGACGGGGATTCCCTTTTTCTCCGCGAACTTTCGGATAGCCTCCGGATAGGTTAAATGCTCCATTTCCATCGCAAATTTAATGGCATCGCCCCCGACTCCGCACCCAAAACAATGGAATATTCCTTTAGCCGGGCTCACCATAAAGGACGGTGTCTTTTCCTGATGAAAAGGACAAAGCCCTTTATAGTCTTTACCCGCTCGCTTTAACGAAGGCAGAAATTCAGAAACAACCTCGACAATGTCGAGAGAGTCTCGAACTCGCTCTATTGTTTCTTGCGCAATAAACATAGGGATGAGATCAAATTAAAAGCGAGAATATCTTTTTTTGGATTTACGTCTAGCTTCCTGAGCCTTTCTTTTTCTTTTCATGCTAGGAGATTCATAGTGCTCTCTACGCTTAATTTCCTGAATTAAACCGTTGCGGTCACACTCCCGTTTAAAACGTCGAAGCGCTTCCTCAATCGATTCATTTTCTCTAATTTTGATTCCGATCATAGAATTGTGGGAATCACCTCCTTTAACCTGGCGGCCAAGCTAATTTACGCTTGGCCAGTAAATGCAAATGAAGATGGTCAACCGCTTGGCCGGCGTTGGGACCACAATTAAAAACAAGTCTAAAACCCGTTTTATCCACTGCCTCTTTCTTGGCAATGGCTTGAGCCAGTTGGACCATCTCGCTTAAAACAGAGGCATGATTTTCTTTAACTTCTAAAATGGAATGAATATGTTCTTTAGGGATAAGAAGGATATGGAGCGGCGCCTGGGGATGAATGTCGTAAAAAGCATATACCAGAGCCGTCTCAGAATGCTTTTGAGAGGCAATTTTTCCATCTATAATATCGCAAAATAAGCATTTATCCATAAGTTTTGTATTTTACTATTTTAATAGTATCATTTACACAATTTCTTTAAATGATTTCTCTTATTTTAGCTTCTCTGTTGGCCCTCAGTTTTCTTCTATTTCAGTCGCAACCTTTTGTTTTTTATCTCTCTTATCATCCCCAATCCCTAGGGATTCCCTCTTTTATTCAATGCGCCCATACTTTTAAAGATTTTAGCCTTACGTTATTCCTTTTTATCGGCTTTTTTTCCTTGGGCCAATTCCTGACAAACCGCTTTCAAAAAGAGAATTGGATTATTTCAATTCTTGTTGGAGAAGCGGTGTTGGCATTAACGTTATTTATTGCAGGTATTTTAAATTTTTTCAAGCCCTTTTTTCTATATTTTTTATTTTTTCTTGTTTTAGCCGGCGTCTATCGGGAACGTTCTCTGTTTTTAAAATTCTTTACCCGCTTAAAGAAGCTCCAAGAGACTTCTTGGAATTGGATTCTGGCTCTCACATGGACAGGGATTATGATCTCCCTTTTAAGAATCCTTGTCGCCACAGGCGCGCCCCCCACGGACTGGGACTCTTTAAGTTATCACTTAGCGCTTCCTAAAATTTACTTGGAAGCTCAAAAAATTGTTCCCATTCGGTGGGCGATCAATGCCAACTATCCTTTAAACACAGAGATGATCTATCTCTTGGGAATGTTTTTAGAGTGCGACCGCATTCCTCACTGGATCAATTTTTTTCACGGGCTCTTAGTTCTTTTGCTGCTCTACCAACTCTCTAGAGAATATCTAGGCTTAAATCGGAACTGGAGTTTATTCTCTCTACTGCTTCTCAGCGCGCAGCCCCTCTTTCATCGGGTAAGCGGCAATGGTTCTACCGACTTGGCCGTAGCCGCCTCTTTTTTAGGGGCCATTCTCACCGCTCTCAATGGGTCTTATTTTCTCTCGGGGTGTCTTGCCGGGATCTCTATGAGCGTTAAGATGACTGGAATTTGGATGGCCTTCGCTCTTTTTTTAACGATGCTCGTGACCAAAACGAAGGCACGTTTCTTATTCCATTTCGCTTTAGGAGCATTGATTTTTGGTTTCCCATGGTACTTAAAAAATTGGATAACCTTAGGCAACCCGTTCTGGCCCTATCTGGGAGAATGGTTTCATGCCAATGCTCGAGACTTGGACTCCTGGCACCGCATACAAAGTTCCGTAACCGAAGGAATAGAAAAAAATATATGGAACTATTTAACCTTGCCGTATCATGGGGTCGTTCATTCCTATCGTTTTCTCTATCAATGCCACTACCTGCTCGTGCCCTTTTTTATTTTAGGAATGGCTAAATTGTTAAAAAAAATTCCATTTAATGCGCTGGAAAAAATGTTTTTATACACCCTTTTTTTTACTTTTACTCTCTGGTTTTGGACCTACCAAAATTGGCGTTACTTGCTCCCTGTATTGGGACTGATTGTCCTTTTAATGGCGCAATGGACGCAGGACCTATGGAAAGAAAACAATTTATATAAAGCAGTCTCCTACATTTCACTCTTTAGTTTAATTCCACTTTGCTTTTTAAGCATCAATAACGAATTATTTGTTTTCTTAAGTTTAAAACCGGAATCCTCCCGCATTTCCGCAAAAGACAAATATCTCCAACAGACTTTAGGCCCCGCTTATGCGGTAACTCAGGTCACCAATGAAATTTTGCCCTCCTCTTCAAAAATTCTTCTTTATAAAGAGGTGCGGGGATACTATCTAAACCGGGAATACGCGTGGGGAGATCCTTTAAATCCGGGTGTTTTTTCCTATAGAGAAATGCGGAACAGCCTAGAACTCTATTCCAAAATAAAAGGTTTGGGTTTTACCCATATCCTTTATAATCCCACCATTGGAGAGTATCGAGGAGATCGCGCTTACTATGAAAAAAGCGACCAGCTGATGCGGGAGCTCCTCCAAACCAAAACTCGTTTGCTTTATGGGAAAGATGGGGTGGGATTATTTGAATTAATTTAAACCG
>JAHFCA010000095.1 GCA_023249715.1 Elusimicrobiota bacterium | reverse complement strand
TGCCCGTTTTAAGAGTGGCTGCAAAACAGAAGAAGAAAGTCCCGCGTCGGTAAAAATAAAAGCGAGCATTGTCGCCATATTGGGATGAATCATTCCCGCTCCTTTAGCGCAACCCCACACAGTTACCTTTTTACCCGATACCCTAAATTGGCTTCCCGCTATTTTGGGAACTCTATCGGTCGTCATAATGGCTTGGGCCGCCAAGAGAGGGAAATTTTTTAAAGGACTCTGAATGAGGGAAACTGCCGCGGAAATCCCTTGCTTCATTTTTGCCAGAGGGAGATAACTGCCAATTACGCCCGTAGAGGCAATGAGCACATCTTCTTTGTTTAAGGAGAGTTCTTGGGCTACGGTTTCGCAAAGGAACTCCGCATCCTTTACCCCTTGGAAGCCTGTTCCAGCGTTGGCGCAACCCGAATTAGCAAGAATGGCCTGAACCGAGTGATGCTTTATATGCTTTTGGCTTACCTTTATGGGAGCCGCCTGCGCTTGATTAGTCGTAAAAAGCGCTCCCGCCTGGCACACTCTCTTAGAATAAAAGAGAGCTAAATCGAGTTTATTGGGCTTATTATAAATCCCGGAGCGCACCCCTACCGCGTAGAAATCTTTAGGCAGAGCGTGAAACTTTGCTTCCATGAACAATTATCTTCTGCGATGTTTTCTTTTGGATCTGCAGTTTGGACATCGTTTGGGAGGTGTTAAACCGCGCATTTTATAAAAATGTTGCTCCCCTTCTTCGAATATAAAAGTGGATTTACAATCGGCGCAAACTAATTCTTTCCCCGGGCCTTGCGCTTCGGCGCCAGACGCCCCTGTTTTTTTCTTAAATAATCGTCCAAAAAACTCCATTAATCCCATAACGCATCTCCTTAATTTAAATTATATCAGGCCGCGGGTCTCTTCCCATTGGAACATAATATTCATGTTCTGAACGGCTTGACCACTGGCTCCTTTTCCTAAATTATCGATGACCCCTACAATAATCGCCTGTGTCCCTGTGCTATCACCCTGTACTCCTATCTGGCAAAAATTAGAATGTTGCACCGATCTTATTTGCGGGAATGATCCTTCTGGCAATAGCTGCACAAAAGGTTCTCCCTGATAAAACTCTTGGTAGAGAGATAAGAGGGAGGATCTCTCCATTTTCTTTGCGAGTCTGGCATAGACCGTTACAAGAATTCCTCTTTGGATGGGTAAAAGATGAGGAACAAATGTAAAATCTTCCCCCAAGACCTGGCGCATTTCCGGCCAGTGCCTGTGCCCTTCTAAAGCATAGGCGAAGAAGTTCTCATTGACTTCGCAAAAAAGATACTGCGTCTCTAATTTTTTACCCGCGCCCGAAGTCCCCGACTTGGCATCCACAATTAAACTGCCTTTCTTTAAGATCCCTTTTTTAATGAGAGGGAACGCGCTCAAAATTGTAGCCGTGGCATAACAACCCGGGTTTGCCACAAGAGCGGCTCCCTTAATTTCTTTACGATAGAGCTCGCACAAACCATACACGGCTCTGTTTAAAAGCTCCGGACAGGGATGCGCTCCATACCATTTTTCGTAAAGGGATTTAGACTTTATACGAAAATCTGCGGACAGATCGATTACCTTTACCTTTCTATCTAAAAATTCTTTCACCATCTTAGCCGATTTCGCATGCGGCAAACACAAAAAAACTAAA
The DNA here is from genome assembly GCA_023249715.1 of Elusimicrobiota bacterium. GTDB lineage: Bacteria > Elusimicrobiota > Elusimicrobia > 2-02-FULL-39-32 > 2-02-FULL-39-32 > JAHFCA01. The sequence continues at coordinate 4,450 of JAHFCA010000095.1, read as the reverse complement.
TCTGAATTTTTAGCGATTTTATCGGTATCGCACGTTTCAAACTTAAGGGCGCAAGAAACTAAAGAGGGATGAGCCTTCTCTATAGATTTCCCCGCGAAAGAATTGGAAGTTAAATGGCTAATTTCCACAGAAGGATGCTTTAGTAAATAGCGCACCAACTCCCCTCCGGTATAGCCCGAAGCCCCGATGATGCTAACTTTTATTTTCATTTTGATTGTGTGGTTTTAAGATAATGACCACTTCTCCTAAAATTTCTTTGTTTTGAATTCTGCTTAATACGTCTTTGATAGTGCCTTCCATGGTTTCTTCAAATTTTTTTGTGAGTTCCCGACCTACCCAACAAAAAGTTTCCGGTTCAAAAATTTTTTCCGCGACTTCTAAAGTTTTAACCAACCGATACGGAGATTCAAAAAACAGTATCGCGCTTCCCAAAGAAGCGGCCAGTCTTAACTCTTTTTCGATTCTAGATTTTCTTCTCTTTAAAAAACCTAAAAACACAAAGCCATCCGTTTGTATTCCGGCTACGGAAAGAGCGCTTGTTATCGCAGAAGCTCCAGGAATAGGTTCCACCCTATACCCCGCGTCCCGGCAGGAGCGCACAATAAAAGAGCCGGGATCGGATATGGCAGGAGTCCCGGCATCACTGAGCAAGGCAACGGACCGACCTTGGCTTAAAATTTGTAAAATTCTGGAAATCTCTTTTTTTTCTTTGGGGCCAAAAATAGAATAAAGCGGTTTTTGTATGCCAAAATGGTTCAGTAAATTTAAGCTGCGCCGCGTATCTTCACACAGAATAACGTCGACGCTTTTTAAAACCTCCAACGCCCGCAGGGTAATATCGTTAAGGTTCCCAATCGGCGTTGCCACTACATACAAAATTGCTCTAACTTTTTTTTGACTTTCTACTTCAGTTCCATTCCCAGAAATTGTCAAATGATGACTTCCTAACTCCTTGACCTAGAGAGGCTTCTATTTTTCCATTCTTTTTCGCTTCTTGAACCCTCTCATATACGCGCATAAACGCTTCTACAACTTTAGGATCGAATTGTTTGCCCGCTTTATCTCCCAACTCGCGCATGGCATCCCCGTCGGCCAACGCTTTGCGATAGGGCCGATCGTTGGTCATGGCGTAGAATGCGTTTAATACGGCTACAATTCTAGATCCCAGCGGAATTTCCTCCCCTTTTAATCCGGACGGATACCCGGATCCATCCCATTCTTCCTGATGGTACAAAATCATAGTTTTAGCGGAAGAGAGAAACGTTACATCTTGAATTATTTTTTGGCTTAACACCGGAACTTGCTTAATCTCTTCTAATTCTTTAGGCGTCAATTGCCCGGGCTTATGTAAAATGAGAGGATCAATTTGGGACTTCCCGATTCCCCTTAAGAGAATGGCTAATTCTATATGCAAAGCGATGGAGTTTGGTAAATTTAACTCCCGAGAAAGCTCGCTCGCGTAAATTCTTAAAAGATCATTGGAATCTGGCGTTTCGTTCCAGGCGAACCCTTGAGCGAGAACCTTCACGATCTCTACATAGAACCGCTGCAAATTCTGGTGGAAAAGCGCATTCTCCAGAGCCAAGGCGCCCTGCGACGTAAGCGTATGCAATTGACGAATTTTTTTCTCTTCAAAAATACGCCCCGTACTTTGAGAATAGAGTTCTAAAACTCCTACGGTTCTGTTTTTAATTTTGAGAGGGATCGCAATAATGGAACGGAAAGGATAATCCTCTAACGTCCGTGGAAAAAACTTTTTTTCACTCTTAATATCATCAACAATAATTGTTTTTCCCCGCTGCAACACATGACCGGTAAAACCTAACCCTAAGTTCATGCCAATGACATCGATGACACTTTCCGTTAGCCCCTGAGTCGCCATAATTCTAAATTTAGATTGGTCCCGTTCCACCAGGAGCAATGCTCCCATAGGGCAGGCAGAAATTTGGCATGCCGCTGCCACAATCATTTGAGCGAGCGATTTTTGACCTCCGCTTACAATATTTTCTAACCCCACTTCATGAATGCCGGAAAGAAGGGAGAGGAGCATTTCTCCGGAACGGACTTCCTCCTTTAAATTTGTTTTGGACTCTTCAAAATTCTGCGTAATTAAAGATAAACGTTTACGGTGGCGTAAGAGGTAAGAGAGAAAAAATAACCAACTTCCAACTAATATAAATAGGAGAGTAATAGAAACTAATAAGGATACAGACATATAAGCGCTCCTATGTGTAGCGACACGAATCTAGAACTAAATTTGATCATAGTAAAAGGCCTCCCTTAAAGTCAACATTTTCATCTTAAGCTCCATTATACTAGAGCGTCCCCTATTTTGTCTCAAACTTTTTGTAACTTTTTTGTAAAATTTTTTATACTTCATGCTTATGCCTGGGTAGCGATATTTTCGGCAATTTGGCGGATTTGGTCGAGGTCCTGATAGCGCAGAATAGGAGTCGCCTTAAACGTTTTATCAATTAAGATAATAGCAGATATTCTCAATAAAGAGTCTGCCGGCAAGTTTTCCAGTTCGGACAAATTCCCAAGCAACAATTTAGGCAAAATAAAGCTGTAGGAACTGAACCCTCCCTGTTTGGCCACCCAATGCGAGACACTAGCGTCGAACTCCTGTAAAGAGAAGTTGGCGTCTGTCACTAATTTTGTTTCAAAATGGACATGAACTCCCCGCTCTTCCCATTTTTTCTCGAACGCAGAAGCGCCTTCCACTTTACTCTGTATATAAAATAGGAAGTTAATCTCCTGCTCTTCTTGCTTTGCTTTGAGAGTTCTCTCAATGATTTCCGCAGCTACTTTAACTGAATTTTGTGAAGGATCTATCACACTCACACTAAGGGGCCTTTCCCCTTGCACCGGGTTCTCGCCATTCTCTATCCCTTGCGCCAGAACGAGCTCGATATCTTCCGCTTTAAAGCCGTTATAGAGGACTCTAGCGGCGAACGATTGGATTTCCTCTTTAGACAATTTCCAGCCTAACCGCTTTTGCGCTTTTTTAAATTCCCGTTGTAACGCCGCGTTTAATTTATCTCTATCCAATTGACCAGAAGTGAATGCATCGATAACCCTATTGCTCGGATGGTTGGGTCCCGCAATTGATTGCACATCTCCGGAAACAGACCCCAAAATTTTTTCTAAATATTCCGCAGAAATCACTCCACCCTCTTCTCCCCGATAAATCTGAACGATTCCCTCCACCACCGCCCGCGCCACATTTTCCTCTGGAGCGCTATCTTGCTTACTGCTACCGCTCACCAAGGATCTTGACTTATCTTTAAATACACCCAGGGTTCCAGCCAAAGGAACAAATGGCAGAAAATTGAATATCCCATTATGAGAAGTAGGCGCGGAACCGGAAGCGGGTTGCGAATCGGGAGTGGGATTTAGAGCAGGGGTAACTTGTACCGAGGGGGTTGCAATTTGCGGAACGGTAGAGAAGACAAAACCCAGCATCATTACTGTCCCCACAAAGACCGGGCCAATTAACACAACGCTAATCATCTCACTATTGTTGGGCAATTTTTTCCCTAGAGAAAACGCAGTCAGGTAGGAAGAACCTACAAGCGCCTCATAGAATGTTGAAAAGTAAAGAAATCGATTTAAAAGGGGTTGAGGATCTTTGTAATAAAACTCGTTATGCCCATCCGTCGTTAGCCATTCATCACTTAAATGCACAGTGGAAAGAGAAAGTTTTCCGTCTAAAGTCTTTATAAAAGGAACAAAAGTTTCCTTCGATTCCGTGAGGTAAGCAAGGGTATAGGGATAATCCAAAATTGGCCCATAATAATTCCTATCCTCTAGCGTTACCCCTCTTTGAACTCCGCGAACAATGTTTGGCTTCACGATAACCTTCTGATTGTAATCGTTCAACACACTTTTTCTTGCCTGGCGCTCGCGGTACCGTATTCCAATTCCATCCTTACCCATCTGAACAGAGGAAATCACGACCCCATTCAACCCTCCTTTAAAATTAGTTTCCCCAAAATGGTAAACACTGTTTCCCTCCAGATCATAAATGGAGAAATAGTGGTAAAGGTATTGGTTCCCATCCACATTGCCTTTATATTCATAAAGCGCTCCAATATATTTGCCATCTTGACTCAATATTTGTTTTAAAATTTTTCCATTTGCGGCAGGATGCCCGGAAACATCGTTTAATCGCTTCCTTTCCAGACTCCCAGTTGCACGATCCTTTATGTTTAGGGAATAGTCCACCCCCATCCGCGGCCGATATGGCGCCTGCTGAACATACACACTCCCAAACCCATCCGGTAACACTAATTCCTCTGGGTTGCTATCTTTATAAACATTGAGTGAAACACTAGCATTCTTCAACAAATTAATAGCAGGTCTTATATCCACTGGCAAATTCATATCCACCAGCCTCACCGGTGGAGTTGCGCCCATGATAAGACTCGTTAAGAGAGGTGCCGTGACT
>JAHFCA010000094.1 GCA_023249715.1 Elusimicrobiota bacterium | reverse complement strand
ATCCATCTCTTTCCAATAGGTAAGGTCTACCTTATACGCTTTACACAGGTCTTTAAGGTAACTATAAAATGTCCCATAATTGATATTCCCTATCCTGTAAGAGAGACTCGCGGATACTAGGTTTTTAAGCTCTTCTTTAGGAAGGAGCTTTGCCAGAGTGTTGGTGAGTTCCCTCCTCTCTTTTTCCACTCTGTCATAATTAAGGGATTCTTCTAAAGATAGGGCGTTCATAAAGAGATGAACCATCCCTAAATTGGATGGAATTCCCTTTTGTGTGAGCGCTTTCAGATATGGACTTAAGGGAAGTGTCCCTTTCTTATGTTGGAGTATAGTTCTATCGAGCTCTTTTAACTCTCTGTTCAATATCTCTGCTTTCATACCTACTAAAGAATTATTTAATCTTTCTAGGATCGATTTAGCCTCTTTCTCTTTAGGGATAGAATCTTTAAATGCTTGTACATGGTCTAAGTAGAGTTTCTCATCTTCAATTCCCCAGAAGAGGATAGGAGGGTTGGGCTGTTCTTCTGGATTAGAGTTCTCTAGTCCCAGAGTCATCCCCACATACTCTGGTCCACTGATAAATGATTCTTTTAAAAGGTACTCCGCAACCTCTTTTGCGATCCCTTTATCTGGGAATGTTCTATAGGGTTCAAAACCGAAACCCCCTCTAGCTCCTTCTAGTCCCACCAGAACAAAGGGCGGGTTAGAAGCAGTAGAAGGGGAAGGAGAGTCTGATGAGATGCTGGCAGGGGCTCTCCGCGCCAGCTGTTTTTCCTCTCCTTTTGATAAAGATTCTATAAGTCTAGAGATATTCTTCTGAGCTTCGTAGTTTTCATGGGCATCTTGGATGTGTATGACCATCGGGTCACTTGGTTTCCAGTCATTAGGCAAATAGAGTTCATTTAAATTGGCGTATCTTAATGAGATAGATTTAAACCATGAAGGAAGCGATTTAACACTATTGGAAGAAACTAAAAATGGTTTTTTATCCGGAGCGCCAAGGGTATAATCCCCAACGCTAGAACCAAATGGTTCTACCTTGGGGATGGAGTTATTTAAGATATTGAGGTCTACCGCTGGAAGTTGAGAGAATATAGCCTCTTCTTCTTTAGGCGCTGCTACTTTAGAGGGGAGAGTCTCTTTCTTTTGCTCTTCTTCATTCTCTTCGTTTGCCAGCTTTTGCGCCGCGGCTTTTCTTTCTTGCCAGAACTTAGAAGCTGGCTCTATCGCGGGGTAGGCGACCTGACCATAAAAAAAGACCAACGTCATCAAGAATGACGTTAGCCTTGTTCCAAATGTTAGATGTAATTTTTGTTTTCTCATGAGTTTCGGTAGCTTGGCGATCCCGATAAATCTGGGACCCATCGCTTTGCGTCTCCCGATTACTCGGGATTTGCTATTGTCCAGCTATGAGTTAGAACAATCGAGCGTAGAAAAATATTCTACGCGTTCAAAGATGCACTACAAATCTAACAGAGATAATGGAAATTTACAAGGGGGAAAATGTAAAAAAATTGCTACAAAAATGAAACGAAATGTAACAAAATTTTCGAGCATGATTAAATGAATAGAAAATTTACAAGGGGAAATCCCTAGCGTAGCACTAGGAGCTTGAGCAATTAGTGTGATAAAACTTATGTTATTATGGGTACATAACAGGGGTACAACTTGCCGCAACCTGCAGCTTTTACCGTCTGAAACAGGAAAATATCGAGGGAGGACGAGAAGATTACCAAGGATGTGCTCTACCAACTGAGCTACCCCAGCGGAACAAAAAGAAATTATAGCAAATCTTTTATTTTACTGTTTGAATTTTGAATAGAGAAGAATCGGAATGGAGCTTATAGTGGGAGAAGAAAATTTCTGCATCCGATAAAAGTTTTTTGAGATTAATCTCAAGCGTAATAGGGGGATGTTGCGTCAATTTTTTTCTGGCTAAGCTGTATTCATAAAAAGCGCCTTTTTCATTTTTATGTTTAGCATGGTGGCAAGCGACTGCCAATTGAATGAGCCCTTGTAGGGCATCTTTGTCCGTTCCTAAAGTTTTTCTCCAAAGATCTTCTAAAACTTCATGAGCCTCAAAAAAATTCCCTTTATTAAAATAAGATATAAATTCCTTAAGATTCTTTTTCATGTTGACAATATTTATTATATATGAGATATTGAGCCTATGACAAAATTATCCGCAGAAAAACAAGCGATTTTGGATGCCTTTCAGAAGCATGTGGACGCGGAACTTCGAAAAGATTTGGACACGACATTGTCAACAATGACTCCAGATCCTCATTTAAATAATATTCCCACGACTATAGGGGGAGTGGGTTTAGAAGGGGTTCGGCGTTTTTATAGCTCTCTCCTTTTAGCCGGCAAGTTTTTTCCTCCGGATACCGAAATGATTCCTGTTTCCCGGACGATCGATGAACATCAATTAGTGGAGGAGATTATTTTTAAATTTACCCATACTGCCGAAATCGGTTGGATGTTACCCCAAATAGCCCCGACTGGAAAACGGGTGGAAATTCCATTGGTTGTTATAGTTGGGTTTTCCAACGGAAAAGTGACTCATGAACACATCTATTGGGACCAAGCTAGCGTTCTTGTTCAGTTGGGTTTGTTAAATCCCGCCGGGTTGCCTGTTAAAGGAGTTGAAACCGCTAAGAAGATGAGGGAATTGCGCCAACGCCTATAATTTTTAAGTAAAAAATTCTTGTATTCATGAATTTTAAAAATCAAGCCTATCTGCTCTCTCTTTCTTTTATGTTTCTTGGTTTTACCTTACAAAATAAAGTTGATTTAAATACTTTTCAATCTATTTCTAAACCCCTTGTCCCCATCTTAGAAGACCATTTTCCTCTCTTAGAAACTCAGGGGTTTTTAAAAAATAAAGAGCCCTGGAAAACAACCAGACTTACCGATCAAAAAATAAAGAATGTTCCCGCTCCCAAAAAAAATTCATTTGAAAAAGTAACAACGGAGTTGGGGATTGCGGCATTTTCTGCTCAGAGTTTAAACCATTTGTCAGAAAGATATTTATTGCCCAATCAAAGAATTATTATTCGTAACAAGCCAGGAACACTTTATATAGTGGATAAAGAAGAGCCTTTAGAATCTATTCTTAAAAGATTTGAAAAACCCAACAGCATTCCGGGAGAATCGCTGCTTTTAACTTCGGACGTTTTTACTTTTACTAAAGAAGGACTGCTCTATTTGCAGGAAGGGAGCATGCTTTGGGTTCCCGATCCTATAAAAATACACATTCCATTTTTAGCTAAACCGGTCAATTGGACTCGCATATCGTCTCGCTTTGGAATGCGTCGTCATCCCCGCTTACGCGTTCGCAGGATGCACGATGGGTACGATTTAGCGGCTCCCTATGGAGCTCCTGTTTATGCGGGAAGAAATGGGGTCATTACGTACGAAGGCTGGATGGGGGGGTATGGGAATATGATAGAAATTAAACATGAAAATATTACTACCCGCTACGGCCATCTCTCTAAAATTAATGTTAAATTAGGGCAAACAGTAAAAAAGAAACAGTTGATTGGCCGCGTAGGTTCTACCGGTTTAAGTACCGGTCCCCACCTCCATTTCGAAGTGCGCCGAAATTCCGACGGCAAACCTCTCCGACCTAATAAATACCTCTTTTAAAAGCTGTCGTATTGCTTAAAGTTTTTATGGCTTGACACGGGGTACTTTTCGTATTACTATTATACGATCGATAGTGATTATGTAATACGGAGGATGTTATGGGAACCACTACAGTATCTCCTAAATATCAGGTCGTTATCCCTAAAGAAGCTAGGATCAAGCTCCATATTGAGAAGGGACAAAAAATGATTGTTTTAGTTAAAGATAATATCATTACCCTTATTCCAGATCGTTCCCTTTCCGAGTTAAGGGGTTTTGTTAGAGGAATTTCTAAGAAAGGGATTCGGGAAAAAGTGGAGCGCAGATGATTTTGGTAGATTCATCGGGTTGGATAGAGTACTTTACCGATGGAGAAAAAAGCGGCAAATTTTATTTTTACCTAAAAGATCTTAAAAAAGTGATTACTCCCACCATTGTGCTTTACGAAGTTTATAAGAAAATTAAAAAAGAGTTATCAGAGCAACAGGCGTTAGAAGCCAGCGCCCAAATGGTAAAAACTCAACTGATTCCATTGACTGAAGAAATCGCGCTACAAGCCGCGGATGTAAGTTTAGAATACTCCCTCCCTATGGCCGATGCTATTGTCTATACCACGGCCTTAATCCACCAATGTAAAGTGATCACGTTAGATCACGATTTTTTTAAACTCCCTCGCGTAGAAATTATTCGCTAAACACGTTAACTTAATTCCTCAATAAGGTGTTTTTATAAGTGAGGATCCATCGTTAGGGGGGTAAAAAGTTTTACAAAAAAGTTACAAAAAGTTTGAGAAAAGTTTTTTTTAATTAGATAACCTATTCCTATATGATGATTCATTATTGGATCAGTAAAAGGAATAGGCTCGCGCTTAGACTTACGGCCGCTTTTATCGCCGTTAGTTTTTTATTTACCACCCTTAGCGCTCCTTTTGCCGAGGCGAACCTGTGGGAAGAACGGCGAGCCGCCGCCAAAGAACTAAAGCGGGAACCAGAAACCCTCCTGGCCCAGCTCCCCTCCGCTGGGAAACAATTGGTGACAGGCGCCAATTTCCCCAATTTCCTGGATTTTCCCAAAAGCGGGAATCCAGCCAATAATCTGTCTCATCTTGATCCCCGTTTTTATGGGAATGAGGTAGAGGGGAAGAATTTAGAATGGATCGCTTCTCTTCCCCAAAACATCGCTACGCTTAAGGAAGCGACTATCCCTTCTTTCTGGAAGAAGGGCGATCCCGTGGTGATCTATATCCAAGACGCCCACCTGAATAAAGATGCCCAATCTAATATAGGGAAATCAATACAACACTTTATAGATCAAGGGAAACTCGACCTCGTAGCGTTGGAAGGAGCGTTCGAAACCATTGATGTCAGCAGATTTAGACAATTTCCCAATCAGGAGGCAGTCCACAAAGTAGCGGACTATCTTTTAAGGGAGAACAAGATCTCCGGTTCTATCCATACCGCATTCACAAGCAAGAAAGATATCCCTTTATTTATAGGGGTAGATGACAGAGAACACTATAACGCCAATGTGGAAGCGTACAAGCAATCTTTCCCCCATGTTTCTCAGTATAAAGAAGAGATATCCAAGATAGAAGAGAAGATAGAGCAAGAGAAAATAGAGAGATTTAACCCCGCTCTCTTATTGTTTGACCAAGGAGTACAATCTTATAGGGATGGGAAGGAACAGTTAGGGAAGTACATTCGGATTCTCACCAGTAGTCATTCCGGAAGAAGCAGGAATCCAGTCAACAGAGAGATTTCCGCCTTTCTCCAAGCCCTGGAGATGGAAGAATCCCTAGATTTCTCTAAGGTAGAAAAAGAGAGAACCCTCCTATTAGAGAAACTCACTCAGAATCTCTCTCAATCCCAGATGAGAGAGCTATTAAATGTAAGTTTGGCTTACCGATTAGGGAACATAAATAACACCCATTTCTATATTTATTTAAAAGAGCTCTGCCAAAAGAGCGGTATTCACTTTAACGATTTCCCTGTAATGGAGAGATACCTCCAGTACGTTCTACTCACAGATAATATCCATGCGGAGAATCTATTTGATGCGGTAAAGGATTTAGAAGAGAAAGGCTACACTGCCCTTGTAAAGTCCGAAGAAGAAAAGAGATTGGTAAAAGAATCCCAATATATCTATCTTCTGGGCAAACTCATCAACTCATCCCTTACCCGGCAAGAGTGGGAGGAGTATAGCGAGAGCGCAGGAGCGAGTGTTTTTTTTAAAACACATCTCGACCTGACGAATTTCGAAGCGTTCTACCAAGAGTCCATTATCCGCGACCAAAAAATGGCGGCCAATGTGCTAAAGGCTATCCAAGCAAAGAAAGCCAAAGCGACCCTATTGGTAACAGGCGGATTTCACTCGGATGGAATAGAAGAGGCTCTAAAGCGGTCGAACATTGCGGTCATCACCTACACTCCCAAGATCACAAAAGTGGACACAGATAACGGCAGCGCTTACCTTAGCGTATTCACCCAGGAGAAGACCCCTCTCCAAAAACTCTTCGATGGAGAAAAACTAT
>JAHFCA010000093.1:5603-6203 GCA_023249715.1 Elusimicrobiota bacterium | reverse complement strand
GATCTGTTGGGAAGAAAAACATTGGCGCAGAATATTGAATCGGTTGTGCGCGGCATAGGGGGCGGAGAAACCGTTCCTATCATTAGGACCGATCCGGCCGATCGGGAAAATTATCGAAAACTCTTAGAAGAACTGGTGTTGAAAGAGGGGGTTAAAATTGTCATTGCCGATAAAGAGTGCGGCATCACGTACCAGAGAAGGATCAATCGGTCTAAAAAACAAATTTTAAAAGAGCAGGGATATATCGAGCGCGAAGAAAAAATTAATATTACTCCCGAAGTATGCGAATATTGTTTGGAATGCACAAAGGCGACAGGGTGTCCCGGTTTAACGATAGAAGAGACCGATTTCGGCCCCAAAATTCAAACGGACTTAACGCTTTGCGTTTCCGACGGAGCTTGCATGAAAGGGCGCGTTTGCCCTTCCTTTGAGAAAATAATTATCACTCGCTCCAAACCCCCGGAAGCAACGCCCACGGATCCGGAAACAAAAAATATCCCTCTTCCCAATTTTCCTCTCTTTGATGGAGCGCATTATATTTCTACGTTTGCGGTCGGAGGAATGGGGGCCGGGGTCGTTTCCGCTATTTTGGTTCGGGCA
>JAHFCA010000093.1:0-5593 GCA_023249715.1 Elusimicrobiota bacterium | reverse complement strand
TTCGGGCAGGCCTTAAGGAAAATTTTCAAGTGGAGTTTCTCGATAAGAAGGGTTTAGCGATACGCAATGGCGGGGTCTATAGCCATATCGTCTATTCTAAAAATAAAGATCAGGTTTTATCTCCCACGGTGCCTTATGGAAAAGCGAATCTTATTTTAGGGATGGACCTTTTAGAAACAGCCCGGGGTTTGGACCCCAAGATGAATTTAAGAGTGGCAAATCCCAAAGCGACCGCGGCAGTCGTTAATTCCCACAAAACAGAGACCATCTTAACTTTAACCGGAAGAGATAGTTTTAATCCTTTGGTTTTAGATCAGGCTATTCAGAGCCGCACCAAGAAAGAGGGCTATTTTAGTTTTGATTATTCTCTGCTTTCGGAAAAGTTACTGGGGTCTAAGCTCTATACGAATCTATTTATGATTGGCTCTGCTTTTCAGATGGGGCTCTTGCCGATTTCCCTGCACCATATTATTTCGGCTATTTGCGATACGGTTTCTTACGAAGACCAAAACCAAAATTTAAAGGCGTTTCATTTTGGAAGGGAACTCGTAACGAATCCGGAAAAGTTTTTAAAGCTCGTGCAAAGAGAAAAATTGTCTTATCCCGAGATTATGGAGCAAAAATACAGCGCCCTTTCCAAAAGAGTGTTTAGAGGGAAAAGGATCGCGCAAAAGTTCCGCAAGATGGTGGAAGAGGCTGTGCGGTGGATGCATTTAGATGAGAATTCTAATCGGGCGTTGGCGCTTCGAACCTATGAACTCATTCAATACGAAGGGGGTGAGCTGGCGGAACAATATTTATCGTTATTATGGGATCTTTATCGCAAAGATCGGTTCGACTACTCGGCAACAAAAGCGGCGATTGAAAATCTTTTTAAAGTGATGCTGATTAAAGACGAAGTGTATGTGGCTCACCTTTTAACCACTCCGGAAAAATTTAAACAGGATCGGCTTAAGTACAAAATAGACCCTGCGAATGGCGACAAAGTAGACTATATTCACATGAATAAATTACATCTTTCTTTTTTTGGATTTAAATTTGAAATTAATTTTAATTCCAGAAACTGGATGCTGGTTCCTTTAAAATATTGTAAATTCGTAAGGAAACTTATACCTCTTTGGCATAGCAAAGAAAAAGAGTTTAGAGATGGGTATATCGAGCTTGTTAAAAATTTTAACTATTTTGAAGAGGAAGAGACCTATCAGAGATATGTAAAAGCGCTTAAAAGTCCAGAGAAGGTAAGCGGGTATCGGGCCGTTCGCTATAAAAAAATGGAAGAGCTATTTGCTACTATAAAACAGGTATTACCTAAAAAGGATTTGCCGCAAAATTGGGAGAAAATGATTTCAAAGTGAAAATTAGAAAAGCAACTTTGGGGGATGCCGCAAAAATTCATGCCTTGATCCGCGAAGCCACAAACAGAGGTAAGATTTTAAAGCGCTCCTTAAAAGAAATTAAAAGTTCCATTCACCATTTTTGGGTTTTAGAAATTGAAAAGCGATTAGTTGCCTGTTGCGCGTTGGAAATATATAATAAAAAATTGGCTGAAATTAGATCTCTGACAGTAGATTCTAAAGAAGAAAAAAAAGGTTTGGCTACTCTCTTAATTGAACAATGTTTAAAAGAATCGAAAGCTCGAAGAGTTTACGAAGTGCTCGCCATCACGGACAGAGAAAATTTATTTAAACGACAAGGTTTTTCTGAACAGTTGCATGGTCAGAAAGCTTTATTTTTAAGGAACTAGGGACTATGAAACCACCACAACAAAAATTGCGCAGTAAAATGATTACCGAAGGCGACATGCGAGCTCCCAACAGAGCGATGTTGCGGGCCGTGGGTTTTAGAGACGAAGATTTTTCTAAACCTATTATTGGGATTGCCAGTACCTGGAGCGAAATTACGCCCTGCAATATGCATATCGACAAATTGGCGGTTAAGACGAAGGAGGGGGTGCGCCAAGGGGGCGGAGTTTCTCAAATTTTTGGAACGATTACGGTCAGTGACGGAATTTCCATGGGAACGGAAGGAATGAAATATTCGCTCGTAAGTCGGGAGGTCATTGCCGACTCGATTGAGCTTGTTTCTAATGCGCAGCGGTTTGATGGGCTGGTGGCGATTGGCGGATGCGATAAAAATATGCCCGGCTGCCTTATGGCGATGGCGCGTTTAAATATCCCGAGCGTGTTCATCTACGGGGGCACTATTTTGCCGGGACAATACCAGGGGCACGATGTGGATATTGTGAGCATTTTTGAAGCGGTGGGACAGTACAATTCCGGGCGTCTCACCAAAAATCAATTTAAAGAGATTGAGTGCCATGCTTGTCCTGGCGCCGGTTCTTGCGGAGGGATGTATACGGCGAATACCATGGCTTCCGCCATAGAGGCGATGGGCATGAGTTTGCCGGGAAGTTCTTCCCATGCGGCAGAAAGTCCAGAGAAGATTTTGGATTGTATTCAGGCGGGAGACGCGGTAACCAAACTGATTGCTAAGGGAATAACTCCCTCTAAAATTATGACGAAAAAAGCGTTTGAAAACGCTATTAGCTTAGTTATGGTTTTAGGAGGTTCTACGAATGCTGTGCTCCATTTAATAGCGATGGCCCGCACGGTGGGAGTAGATTTAACTTTGGAAGATTTTAACCGCATCGGTAAAAAAGTTCCCCATTTAGCCGATTTAAAACCGAGCGGTAAATTTGTTATGAACGATCTCAACCAAATTGGAGGAGTGCCGGGCGTTTTAAAAATTTTGTTAAAGGCTAAGCTCATCCATGGAGATACGCTCACGGTGACAGGGAAAACTTTAGAGGAGAATTTAAAGAAATTCCCCGGACTTACGCCCGATCAGGAAATTGTAAGGAATTTAAAAAATCCTCTTCATAAAACCGGGCCCATTGTGATTCTAAAAGGGAATTTAGCCCCCGAAGGAGCGGTAGCTAAAATTTCCGGATTAGAAAATACATTTATTACAGGACCTGCGCAAATTTTTGATTCGGAAGAAAAATGTCTCGAAGCCATTTTAGAGAACAAGATTAAAAAAGGGGATATCATTATTATCCGTTACGAAGGTCCTAAAGGAGGACCGGGAATGAGAGAGATGTTGGCGGTTACTTCCGCTTTAATTGGAAAAGGTTTAGGAAAAGAAGTGGGCCTTATTACCGATGGCCGTTTTTCTGGAGGAACGCATGGCCTTGTGGTAGGACATGTGGCTCCAGAAGCGCAATGCGGCGGTCCCCTCGCCATTGTAAAAAACGGAGAGATGGTAACCATTGACGTGGAAAGAAAAGAGATTAGAGTCCACCTTACGGATAAAGAAATTCAAGACCGCTTGAAGCGCTTTAAGGCGCCGCCCCTCAAGTGTACGAGCGGCGTTCTCTATAAATTTGCAATGCAAGCCTCTTCTGCAACGCAAGGGGCTCTAACCCACTGGAAAGAATAGAAAAAGCGGTCCAAATTTTACGAGCGGGAGGCGTCATCTGTTTCCCAACAGAAACAGTGTATGGTTTGGGAGCTTCCCTTTACAATCGCAAGGCTGTTGCCAAAGTTTATTCTGTAAAAGGGAGGCCTGCGGATAATCCCCTCATTGTCCATATCTCAAAAAAAGAAGAACTCCAAAACTTAACTCGGAAACTTTTACCAGAAGCAAACCTATTAATAAATAAATTTTGGCCGGGGCCGTTGACATTGGTTTGCCGCCGTTCCAAAAACGTTCCTAAAACCGTAACGGCTGGGTTAAATACGGTGGCTGTGCGAATGCCAAGCCATCCCGTTGCCCAGAAACTCTTGCGCTCTTTGGGGGAACCTATTGCCGCTCCCAGCGCCAATAGGTCGGGGAGGCCCAGCCCCACTCGCTACAAAGATGTAGTGCAGGAGTTGGGAGATGCGGTGGATTTTATTTTATCCGGAGGGCACTCTCGCTTGGGATTGGAATCTACCGTTCTGGATATAACGCGGAGGCCTTTTACTATTCTGCGCCCGGGCTCTGTTACTTTGGAAGAGTTACAAACGGTTGTTCCCGAGGTCCAATATTATGAAAGAAAAAAAATAAAAGGAGCGGTTCGATCGCCGGGACTGAAACACAGACATTATGAGCCCCGCTGCAAAGTTGTTTTGGTTGCTTCGAAAGATTGGGATAAAACGTGTGAGGAATGGAAAAAAAAGAAGTTCAAATTAGGAGTTTACGCGTTCCGACAAAAAATAGAAAAGGATAAAAAAATTATTTTTTTTAGATCCTTTAAGGGAAATAAAAAAGCGTATGCAAAACACCTCTACGCCGCATTCTTTGATGCGGAAAAAGCGGGAGTGGAGGCGCTTTTAGTAGAAGCTATTTCCCCTAAAGGGGTTGGGAGAGCGATTATGGATCGTTTACAGAGAGCGAGTGGAAATGGGTGAGAGACACCCGTTCCCAAATTTATGGTTTCTTTAGAAGAATCGTTTAAATATTGTGAGCAGTTGACCCAAAGCCACTACGAGAATTTCCCGGTGGGTTCCTTTCTGTTGCCTAAAGAAAAAAGGCGGTATATTTGGGCTATTTACGCTTATGCCCGCACAGCGGACGATTTTGCCGATGAGGGGAGAACTCCCGCGGAATCGCAGAAAGATTTAAAGAAACGGCTCGATTTATTGGACGACTGGGAAAGAAAATTGGAAGATTCTTTAAAGGGGAAGAGCGATCACCCGGTCTTTATGGCTTTAAGCGAAACTATCCGGCAATGCGGAATTCCCACGCAGCTTTTAAAAGATCTGTTGACCGCTTACCGCATGGATGTGCAAAAAAAGCGGTACCGTAATTTTGAAGAAGCGCTTACCTATTGCCGCTATTCGGCCAACCCTGTGGGAAGATTGGTCTTATATACTTTTGGTTATACAGATGAAATTTTATTTCAGCAATCCGATTCTATTTGCACCGCTCTACAGCTGACCAACTTTTGGCAAGATATTGTGATCGATTTAGCAAAAGATAGAATTTATATCCCGCAAGAAGATATGGAACGGTATAAAATTACAGAAGAAGATCTTCACCGGGAAGCGGTGACGCCTTCGTTCCAATCGCTTATGGAATGCCAGGCCAAAAAAACAGCGCGGCTTTTTAATGAAGGATTGCCTCTAATTCGCGGTGTGAATTCCGATTTAAAATTGGAGATGCGTTTAACATGGTTAGGAGGGACTTCCATTTTAAAAAAAACCATCCAAAATGGTTATGACGTTTTTCAATTGCGCCCTAAATTATATTTAAAAGATAAAATTTTGCTTTTGGGGAAAGCCTTGCTTCCCTTCCCTATTTCACCATTAAACAATGAACAGCTCTTTAAAAATCACTCAGTCCAGTAAATCTAATTTCGTTTCCTCGTTTTATTTTCTTTCCAAAGAAAAGCGGGAAGCGCTTTCCGCTATTTACGCCTATTGCCGTTTAACGGATGATATCGTGGACAAGGTTGCGGAGGGAGGGGATCTTACAGTAGCGAAACAAGAACTAAATCAGTGGCGGGAATGGACGCAGCGCTCTTTTAAAGAGACGGTAGAGAACCCTGTCTTAAATGAACTTTCTAAAGTAGCTTTAAAATATGATATCGCCCAAAAATATATTTTGCATC
>JAHFCA010000092.1 GCA_023249715.1 Elusimicrobiota bacterium | reverse complement strand
TCTCGCGCATGGCTGTAGTCGATAGAAATATTCTAAGAATAGCCACCTACGAAATTTTGTCGGATATAGAAACGCCTATTTCTGTTATCCTAGACGAAGCGATTGAAATTGCCAAAACCTATTCCACGGAAGATTCCAGTAAATTTGTCAATGGAATTTTAGACAAGATTAAACAAGTGCGTTTTCCCGCAAATGGATCCGAAAAAAGAGATTGAGAAGCTTAAAAAAATAATTGAGCGCCACAACTATTGTTATTACCTCTTAAACCATCCAGAGATTTCGGACCCCGAATTCGACGCGCTTCTTAAAAAACTTGAATTGCTCGAAGCCCGCCACCCCGAATTCATTAGCAGCGATTCGCCGACCCAAAGAGTCGGGGGAACAGCAGCTCCAGAATTTAAAGCTCACGTCCATTCCAAGCCTATGCTTTCTTTGGACAATGTTTTTTCTTTTGAAGCATTAGACGCTTGGTGGGAGCGTATTCAAAAAAGTTTAAAAGGAGAAAAAGTGGAGCTAGTGGTAGAACCCAAAATGGATGGGGTGAGTTTGGCCATTATTTACGAAAAGGGACTCTTAAAGACTGCGGCTACTCGCGGGGACAGCTCCGTAGGAGAAGATGTGACGGCCAATGGGCGCACCCTGCAATCTATTCCCTTAAAACTGTATGCAGACAAAGCGCCCCAACGCTTTGAATGCCGGGGAGAAGTATACCTCTTTAAAAAAGATTTCGAAGAACTCAATAAGCAACTGGAAAAATCGGGAGAAAAAATTTTTGTCAACCCCAGGAATTCCGCTTCCGGAGCTCTTAGACAAAAAGATCCCGCCATTACCGCAAAAAGACATTTAAGATTTGTGGCCCATTCCATTGGAGAAATTTCCGCAGAAATATCCTATAAGAGCCACTCTCAATTTTTAGAGATTTGTAAAAAATTTCATATTGCAACCCCTTTGGACATTCCTCTCTGCCACTCCCCGCGCGAAGTTCAGAAAATTTATGAAGATTGGGAAAAAAAACGGGAATCCCTTCCCTATGAAATTGACGGCCTTGTCATTAAAGTCAATTCCATAGAACAACAAAAAGCTCTGGGATTTACGGCAAAATCGCCCCGCTGGGCGGTAGCCTACAAATTTATGGCGCATCAGGCTGAAAGCGAACTTTTAAATGCGGAGTTTTCTGTGGGAAGAACAGGAGTCATTACGCCAGTCGCTAAAATAAAACCGGTTTCCTGTGGAGGAGTTACTATTGCTTCCGTAACCTTACATAACTTTAATGAAGTGAAAAGATTGGGAGTAAAAATCGGAGATAGGGTCCTTATCGAAAGGGCAGGAGACGTTATCCCAAAAATAATTCGAAAAGTAAAAGAGAGCCCCCAGGGGAAAGAGATTCTTCCTCCTCCACAATGTCCTTCCTGCGGAAGCGAAATTATGCATGACGAAGAAGACGGTGTCGCCTATCGCTGTCTGAATAGCAGTTGCCCTGCCCAATTTGAGCGATCCCTCCTGCACTATGCTTCGAGAGATGCCATGGATATAGAAGGCTTGGGGGAAGCCGTCATAGAACAACTCTTACAAAAAAAACTCGTTAACAATATTGCCGACCTCTATTCCCTAAAAAAAGAAAATCTTCTTACCTGTAAACTTTTTGCCGATAAAAAAGCGGAAAAATTACTGAGAGAAATTGAGGAGAGCAAAAAAAGAAATTTATCGAAGCTCCTTTTTGGTTTAGGCATACCGCATGTGGGGTCTAAAATTGCCCGCATCCTTGCGGAACGATTTTCTACGTTGGAAAATTTAATGAAGGAAAGCGTAGAGAGTTTGATGAAAATCCAGGAATTAGGCCCCATTATTTCGGAATCACTCTATCAGTTTTTTAAAAGAAAAGAGAACCAAGATTTAATGTGTCGCTTAAAAGAAGCGGCAATAAATTTTAAAGAACCCAAACGCACAAGCAAAGGCTCTCAGCTCTCCGGTAAAAGTGTGCTCTTTACTGGGGAATTAGAATCGATGAACCGCTCTCAGGCCGAAGCATTCGTTACCGAACTGGGAGGAAACGCAGTCAGCGCCATTTCTAAAAAAACGGACTATTTAGTATGCGGAAAAGATCCTGGATCTAAATTAGAGAAGGCAAAAAAATTAGGAGTAAAAATTCTAACGGAAGAAGAGTTTATTGGGCTGAAGGGCGGGGAACCATGGTGATCGCTTCCCAAGGACAAATACGCATACACAAGGTACACCCGGTGCATTTCTCGTTTTGAACATCCACGACAACCATGCCAAAAGGAGTATGGGGCTGGGAATCCAGCTTTACAATGCAATCTTTATGAGGCATAACGGAAAGACAAGCTTCACAGCCAGAACAAAGGTCTGAGCTAATGCGAGCAATCAGTTTAGATTTTGGTTTTTGGGGTGGAATAATTGGAATGAGCGCATCCATAATCTATAACCCTAGAACCGACATTGGATTATGGAATTCGACAAAAAATAGTGATATTTTTTCTTCGCAAAAAAGTTCGCGAATAGTTTCACTATTCTCTCACTTTTTTGTTTCAAAAAAACATCACTCTTTTTCGTCTCGGTTCTCATAACCAATGTCGGTTCTAAGGTATAATTATAACAAATGAACTTAGATTTTACAGCTTTGAAACGACCCCTCTTAGGCGCTCACATGTCGATTGCGGAAGGCGTAGACCTAGCCGTGTTGCGGGGCAACTCCATTGATTGCGAAGTTATCCAAATTTTTACAAAACCTTCCCGAAACTGGAGCTCCAGAAAATATAGCGCAGAAGAAATAGAACGTTTTAAATCTCACATGAAAACAGGGTCGGTAAAAATAGTCATTGCTCACGATTCTTACCTTTTAAACCTGGGATCTTCCAATGATTTTTTAAGAAAAAGATCGATTGAAGCGATGATCGATGAAATGGAACGGTGCGAAACCTTAGGCATCCCTTATTTAATCGCCCATCCGGGATCCCACACCGGCTCCGGAGAAGATGTCGGAATTCAACTCATTTCTAAATCTTTGGATATCGTGAATAAGTCTTGTAAAGGGTATCACTGTAACGTAGCTCTAGAAATTACAGCCGGCCAAGGAACCAACTTGGGCTGCAATTTTGACCAAATAAAAAGACTCATCGAAGGCACAGCAGAACCAGAAAGAGTGCAAGTCTGTTTTGATACGGAACACGCATTCGCCAGCGGATACGATTTCCGTACTCCAGAACTCTACGACAAAACTTTTAAAGAATTTGATGAGAAGATTGGATTAAAAAAGTTAGTAGCCTTCCATTTAAACGATTCCAAAAAAGAGCTTGGTTCGCGAGTGGACCGGCACGAACATATTGGGAAAGGTTATTTAGGCAAAGAAGCGTTTCGATTTATCTTAAACGACATCCGTTTCTGGGGAATCCCCATGTGCCTGGAAACCCCCAAAAACCCCGACCTCAAAGAAGACGTGGAAAACTTAAAAGTCCTAAAAAGTCTAATTCAAGGGTGAGATCTTTAATACAACTTTGCCAAATTGGGATTGGCTTTCGAGGAATTTGTGGGCGTGAGCAGCTTCCGAGAGTGGAAAAACTTTGCTGAGGACCGGCTTTAATTTTTGTAGGCGCATCGCCTCTACCACTTTTCTGAATTCGGATATCGTTCCCAAACGCGATCCGTAAATGCTTTGATCCTTGGTAAAAATAACTCTTAAATCTAAGGAAACAATGGGCCCAGTAGTCGCTCCGCAGGTAACAATACGCCCTCGAGAAGCGAGAGATCGAACCGATTCCTCCCATGTTGCCGGACCCACATGTTCAAAAACAATGTCCACTCCACGGCCGTCCGTTAATTTTCTTACTTCTTTGTGAAAAGGCCCTTTACTACCATTGATACAAAGATCAGCGCCTAAAAGCTTGGCATGGTCTAACTTATCTTGTGAAGAGGAAACAGCAATGACTTTAGCTCCAAACATTTTGGCAATTTGAATGCCCGCCGTACTAACGCCTGAACCTGCTCCTAAAATTAGAACTGTTTCTCCAAATTTTAGTTGGGCCCGAGTAAGGATCATGTGCCAGGCAGTTAAAAAAGTAAGGGGAAAAGAGGCCGCTTCTTCGAAGGAGAGATGTCTGGGTTTAGGGGCGAGATTGCGGGCCGGCACCGCCACAAATTCCGCATAGCCTCCCGGCGTTCCCGCTCCTATAATTTTAAATTCCGGACATTGGTTTTCGTAACCTTCAATACAATCGGAACAGTTATGGCAGGCTACCCCGGGAGAAACTACAACTTCCGAACCTACCGTTAACTCTTCCTGGAATAGAGACTCTCGCGCGGTTTTAGGAATAGTGGCAATTTCTCCAGAAATATCGCATCCTAATATATGTGGAAACGGGACCGGATAAGCGGGAATACCTTGTCGCACCCAGATATCGAGGTGATTCAAAGCGCAAGCCTTTACCTGAATAAGAACTTCGTCCGCTTTGGGTACAGGTTTTGGCTGTTCCCCAAACTGGATTTTTTCTGGCCCGCCGTGTTCCAACAAAAAGGCGGCTTTCACGCTTTTATAGCTTGCAAAACTTGGTCTGTATGGCCATCCACTTTTACTCGCCGGAAAATTTTCTTTATTTTTCCTTCCGGGTCCATAACAAAGGTGGAGCGTTCGATACCCCAAAAGAGCTTGGCATACATATTTTTTTTCTTATACACGCCATAAAGACGAGAGACTTTTGCGTCCACATCGCAAAGCAGGGGAAAATTTAACTGAAATTTCTTAATGAATTTTCCGTGAGATTCGGCGCTATCTAAACTGACCCCTAAAAGGACTATTCCCTGGTCCTTAAACTGCTTAATATTGTCTCTAAAGCTGCAGGCTTCTACGGTGCACCCTGGGGTATCGTCTTTAGGATAAAAATAGAGCACGACCCAGGAACCCTTGAATTGAGAAAGTTTAACACTATTTCCTTCTTGATCCGGAAGCTCAAAGTCCGGCGCGATTTGCCCTTCCATGAGTTCCTCTGTTTTTATTTTTATAGTCATAACCACTCCTTGTTTACTTTTACCAACATGTGGATTGGATTTTAACTCTTTCCACCTTTATAATGCAATTGCTATAATCCTGCTACAATAATGAAAATTATAAATATAACATCTCAAAAATACCGGTCCGAATATCTCAACTTGACCCTAGAAGATGGACAAATCTTAAAGATACACCAATCCATTGCCCAAAACCATAACCTAGATGTAAATTTTGAAGTGAGCCTCGATTTTTTAAACCAACTCCGGCAAGAAGGAGAATTGAGAGAAGCCCTGGAGTATGCCACTTTAAGCTTAAATTTAAAAGACAGGAGTGTAGAAGAGCTGACCCAAAAACTGAGAGGGAGAAAATTCTCTCAGAGGATTATTCACATTGTGCTTGAGGAATTAAAGTCAAGAAAATTATTGAATGACGCCAGCTTTACCCAAAATTATATTGAATCTAAACTCTCTACCAGAGCGAGTGAAAGAATTAAAGAAGAACTGGCCGAGAAAGGGATTCCCGAAGCAATGGTAGAAGAAGCTCTAAAAAATGTGACAGAAACATCCCCCGAAACCCCTTCGGAAGAAGAACGGGCTTTTCAAATTTTAAAGAAAAGAGCCCAACAAATAAAAACTGTGGATAAGAGAGCTCTTTACCGCAGACTTTATGATTATTTAAACCGCAGAGGCTTTGACCCAGATACTATTGACAATGCATTTAAAAGATATAAACTAGAAATAGGAGGAGGCATCCATGAATCCACAGAGTAAAATGGCTCTGATTTCCGTTTCGGATAAGACGGGAATTGTTGAATTTTCGAACAGTTTATCTGAACTCGGCTACACCATTCTTTCTACAGGCGGCACCGCCAAAGCGCTCAACCAGGCAGAAATCCCTGTAAAAGAAGTCAAGGAGTTTACCCAATTTCCTGAAATTTTAGAGGGAAGAGTAAAAACCCTGCACCCTAAAATTTTTGGCGGTATCCTCTTTAAACGAGATAACCCCAAACACAAAGCCGACATGGACCAACACGATTTAGAAGCGATCGATTTTGTGGTGGTCAACCTCTATCCCTTTGAAAAAATCCATTTAGAAAACAAAATCCCGAAAGAAGAGATGATTGAATTTATCGATATAGGCGGGGTCACTCTTTTAAGAGCTGCCGCCAAAAATTTCGCTCATGTAGTAGCGCTGTGTGACAGCGCCGACTATAAAAGCATCCAAGAG
>JAHFCA010000091.1:1598-6259 GCA_023249715.1 Elusimicrobiota bacterium | reverse complement strand
TATCCGTGTGTTTAAGGGTTTAAATTCCCAGTCTGAACGATTAAAGGATCAAGCAGGCCTTGAGGGCACATTAGCTCTCACCTGGCACAAATTTTTCTCTAGTTTCCGTTATGGAATCTCCGCTTATAAAAATGAAAAAGTTGTGGAATCGAATGGCACTTATGGGAATAGGGCTCAGGAAGATACTAAGATTACTTTAAATGGCGGTTTTCGTGGAAAATTATGGATTTTTGAAACCGCTCCCAGCGTTACTTATGGGATCAACCGTTCCAATCAAAACTATCTATTATTTAAAACAGCTACAGATATTGCGCCCACGTTTCAGCCTAACTATTACGATTATAACGAATTGGGTTTTGATGCTCCTCTCTATTTAAACTTTACCAAGAAATGGGCTCTAAGCGGTGGCCTTGCCTATAAAAGGAGAGATTACACGCAGCGCCCTCCGCGGGATGGAAGCAATGCATTTACTTCCGGTACGCAAAGCAACAACATGGTTACTTTAACGGCTGGTTTTCGTAAAAAAATAAATGAAATTTCCAGTATGACATTAACCTATACTTCGGTGCTAGCAACTTCCAATAACCGTTTTGAGAAATACCTGCCTTACAACTACTCCGGCCAAGGGATATCCATTGGCTATCAGCTTACCTATTAATTATTCGTTCTAAGACTTTTAGTTTAATTTTTTCCCATAAGAGATATTTTGTATAGTTATTGTCAACTTATTAAAATTATATTGGTTGACAATGGGAGGAGCCTATGAATTGGAATGTTTTAGCGGAAAAATCATTAAAGGGTAGTGCACTATCTTCATCCGAAGCAGCTTCTGTTTTAGAGGCTCCGGAGGAGCAGCTTCTGGCCCTAATCGATGCGGCTTACTCCGTTCGCCGTCACTATTTTGGCAAGCGGGTAAAACTTAATTTTCTTCTGAATGCGAAGTCGGGGCTTTGTCCGGAAGATTGTTTTTATTGTTCCCAGTCTAAACTTTCTAAAGCGGGAATAGAAAAATATCCTTTTATGTCGGAAAATGAAATTCTCGCGGCGGCGGGAAGGGCGGTGGAAGCGCATGCCAAAAGATTTTGCATGGTAAATTCTGGGCGGGGACCTAGCGATTCTGAAATTGAACAAATTAGTTCTGGGGTAAAAAAAGTAAAAGAAAAGTTCCCGCAATTAGAAGTGTGTGTCTGTTTAGGTCTTCTAAAAGAGGAACAGGGAAAAGCCCTAAAATCTTGCGGGGTGGATGCTTACAATCATAATTTAAATACGACTCCCAAACACTATTCTGAAATTTGCACGACGCATACGTATGACGATAGAATTCAAACTGTGGAAGTGGCAAAAAGTTGCGGCATGTCTTCCTGTAGTGGCTGCCTGTTCGGCATGGGAGAAAAAGATTCCGATATTCTGGAGCTAGCTGCCACATTTCGTAAAGTAAATGTGGATTCTATTCCCATTAATTTTTTAATCCCTATTGAGGGGACTCCATTAGAAAAAATGCGCCAGCTTACGCCGCAAAAGTGTCTAAAGATTTTGTGCCTGTTTAGATTTATGAATCCCTCTTCGGAAATTAGAATCGCGGGAGGGAGAGAGTTCCATTTAAGATGGTTGCAGCCTTTGGGTTTATATGTCGCGAATTCTATTTTTATTGGGGATTATCTTACCACCAAAGGACAAAAGCCCGAGGCAGACTTGGCCATGATCCGAGACCTGGGTTTTGAAATTGAAGGAGAGACTGGAATGGGGTGGGATGAAAAAAAATCTCTTGACGAAGAATTCGCCGTCCGATTAAAATAAATGGAGATTGCGTTACAAGCGCGTCAACTTAAGAAAGTCTATCGCTCTCGCATTACGTCTCAAGAGATCATGGCTTTAAATGGAGTGAGTCTTACCGTAAACCGCGGTGAAATTTTTGCAATCTTAGGCCCCAATGGGGCCGGTAAAACCACATTCCTCAACTGTCTTTCCCTTCTTTTAGAGCCCGACGCGGGCGAAATTTCTATTTTTGGAATGGATGCGCGCAAAGAATCCCGAGCTATCCGGCGGCGCATTAACATGAGCTCCGGTAATTCAAATTTTCCCTGGTGCATGACGGTGCGGGAAATTCTTTATTTTTATGGTTCTCTCTATGGCTTGTGGGGAACAACTCTAAAATCCAAAATTGAAGAGCTGCTTCAGTTGTTAGATTTAGAAAATATGGTTTCTAGACAATTTGAGGAGCTTTCTACGGGGTCTAAACAAAAACTTAGTTTGGCCAAAGCGCTCATCAATTCTCCGGAGATTCTCTTTTTAGACGAGCCCACGATTGGATTGGACGTAAATGTGGCGATCCAGTTGAGAAAATTTATTAAAAAAATGAATGAGGAAAAGAAAGTGACTCTGCTTTTAACCACTCACTATATGAAAGAGGCTGAGGATTTGGCCCACCGCGTCGCTTTTTTACAAAAGGGACGTATTTTGGCTTTGGGAACTCCCGAAGAACTTAAAAAAAGAGCGACGGCTCAAAATATGGAAGAAGTGTTTTTACAACTGCACAATGAAAATTTTTTGGATTGAATTTTTAGCGTTCGCCTATAGAAACTTTATCTTTGCAAAAAGAAACGTCTATGTTTTTGTGGAGATGCTTTTTTGGCCCGTCGTGGGAGTTTTATCCATTGGACTGATGGGAGATTTTTTAAAGTTAGAGGAGCATACGCTCAATTTTGTTTTAACAGGGGCCATTGCCTCTGGAACTTTGCAGGTAACGCAGCTGGATGTGGGGTATGCCTTGCTCTACGATGTGTGGTCTAAAAGCATGAAGCACACATTTTTGTCGCCCGCCCATGTTGCGGCGGCATTGTTGGGATCGTGGGTTGTGGGCATGCTTCGGGGGATTTCTATATTTTTTATTCTTTCCGGCTTAGCTAAATACTATTTTAATTTTGATTATCCGCCCTTTTGGGGAACTTTTAATTTTTTGTTGGGAGTTTTTTGGATGTCGTTAATTACAGGGTTGATGGTGTGGATCCTTATTTTGCGGTATGGACAAAGAGCGGAAATTTCTGTCTGGGCGCTTTCTTATATGGTTATGATTTTATGCGGGATTTATTATCCGGTTCAAATGCTCCCCCAGCCGATTTTTACAGTCGCTCAAATGATCCCATTAACTTATTTCTTAGAGGGTGTGAGAGTCCATTACGGCTTTGCCCCTCTGTTTGAATATGGGTTGTGGAAAGGGTGGTTTTTAAATTTTCTCTATGTTTTAGGGGGTCTGTGGTGCGTAAAATTAGCCATTGCTAGAGCCAGAAAAACTGGACTGCTTTTAAAGTTATCAGAATAATTAGTGACAGGCGCCAATTATTACAATGAATAGAGTCGCGCTTATTACGGGAGCTTCAAGAGGGATTGGCCGCTCTATCGCTTTAGCCTTTGCGCGCCATGGGTACTCTATTGGAATTAATTTTGCGCGATCTAAAGATAAAGCAGAGGCAGTGGCCAGAGAAATTGGTTCGTTGGGAGGAAAATCTCTTCTTTTAGAGGCAGATGTTTCTAACTCGGAGCAAGTTAAAAAAATGGTGGGAAAAGTGATGGGGGAGTGGGGAAAGATAGATGTCTTGGTTAATAATGCGGGAATTACTCGGGACAGAACCATTTTAAAGATGAGTGATGAGGAGTGGCTAGAAACTATTCAAGTAAATTTAACAGGAGCCTTTTGGTGTTTAAGAGAGTGCGCCAAAGAAATGTGTAGAAAAAAGGAGGGCGCAATTCTCAATATTAGTTCTATTGTGGGAGCAAAGGGATCCAGTGGAAATGCTAATTATGTGGCTTCTAAAGCCGGGTTAATGGGTCTTACTAAAGCGGCGGCGAGGGAGCTGGGACGGTTTAATGTTCGGGTAAACTCTCTTTTGCCCGGATTTCACAGGACGGATATGGGAAATAGGGTTTGGGATAAGCTCTTCGAGCGCGTTCGGTCCGAACATTTCTTGGGTAAGCTCACTGATCTTGAGGAATTTGCGGAATTTGTCTGCGTCGTAGCGGAACAAAAATCGGTGAGCGGGCAAGTTTATAATTTCGATTCCCGCATATTATAGGTAAAGGTCATACTATCAGATGAAAAACGATACCATTGTCATTACTGGAATTGGGTTGGTGACACCTCTGGGGGTGGGACGAGAGCGGTCGTGGCAAGGTATAAAGGAGGGGAATTCCGTCGTCAATCTTCCCTCTGCTTCCTCTCTTCCCGGGGATTTAGCGCCGTATGCTCGGTTTTCTCAAGTTCAGTCTTCCCCGCTCAATCGTCGAATTTTTGATATCGCCTCCTGTGGAGTTAAAGAAGCTCTTTTCGATGCTGCGATTCTTTTAAATTCTATCGAGACGGAACGGGTGGGTTGTTCTCTTTCTGTTTCTAAACCTATCTTGAATTTTCCGTTTCTGCCGCTGGCTCCAGAGATTGTAAATCAATCCGTGATGAGGGATTTAGGAATTTTTGGGCCGTCTCAGAATATTGTGGCGGCATGCGCCACTGGAGTTCATTCCCTATTGGCTGGCTGTCGCTGGCTTAAAGAGAATCTGTGCGATGTGGTCATTGCCGGTTCTGTGGAAACGAGTTTGCATCCTTTTTATATCTCTGGTTTTAAGAATATGGGGGTCTTATCGGAAACTCCCCGCCCTTTTGATGGGCG
>JAHFCA010000091.1:0-1588 GCA_023249715.1 Elusimicrobiota bacterium | reverse complement strand
GAAAGCCAAAGTTTATGCGGAAATCCTTGGAGGAGCTTTGGGGGGCGACAGCCACCATCCAACCGCTTTTAATTCTGATGGGACTGCCATAGCCAGTGTTATTCGTTTGGCATTAGAAAGAGCGGGTATTCCCAGAGAAGCGGTGCAGTATATTAATTGCCATGGCACAGGAACAAAAAACAATGATTTTTTAGAGACGAGAGCCATTAAACATATTTTTAAAAAACGCGCTTACGATTTATCTCTTTCTTCGACGAAAGCGGCCACGGGCCATCTTTTGGGAGCTTCTGGCAGCGTAGAAGCCGC
This sequence comes from Elusimicrobiota bacterium, assembly GCA_023249715.1. GTDB lineage: Bacteria > Elusimicrobiota > Elusimicrobia > 2-02-FULL-39-32 > 2-02-FULL-39-32 > JAHFCA01. Next base: position 1,282 of record JAHFCA010000091.1, on the reverse strand, counting down.
GTTCACTGCGTTAGCGGTAAAGGAAAATTTTGTTCCGCCTACGCTCCATTTAGAAGAAGAAGATCCGGAATGCGATTTAAATTATACGCCGTTAGTTGGAGTGAGAAAAAAAGTGGATGTGGCTCTCTCCTTATCTTTTGGGTTTGGCGGGCCTATTGGGGCCATTCTCTTAGGAAAAAGTGTATGAAGCATTTTATAGAGCAGGAATTAAAAAAAATCCAGCAAGAAAATTTATGGCGGAATTTACTGGTTTTAGAGAGTTCTAAATGCAATAAAATTGTCTTAGATGGAGAGAGTTATTTAAATTTTTCTTCCAACGATTATTTAGGGTATTCTCACAACCTCCAAGTGGTTGCTGCGGCAAAAAGCGCGTTGGAAAAGTATGGCGCGGGGGGACGATCGTCCCGACTTATTTCCGGTTCTTTAGATTTGCACCAGTCTCTAGAAGAAGAACTGGCGGTTTTTAAACAAACGGAGAGCGCGCTTCTTTTCCCGAGCGGTTTTATGGCAAATTTGGGAGTTATTTCTAGTTTATTGGGAGGGGGAGATGCCATTTTAATGGACCGATTGAACCACGCCTCCTTAATTGACGCGGCCAAGTTAAGCCGAGCCAGAATTTTTGTCTATTCGCATGGTTCTTTAGAGAATTTAGAAACTTTATTGAAGCGCACGCGCGCTTATGGAAAGAGGCTGGTCGTGACCGACTCTCTCTTTTCTATGGATGGAGATTTAGCTCCTTTAAAGGAGATGGTTTCTCTTTGTAAATCGTATGGGGTCTGGCTCATGATAGACGATGCCCACGCGACTGGTGTTTTGGGAGAGAATGGAATTGGTTTGGCGGAATATTGCGGAGTATTGGGACAAGTGGAGATCGTGATGGGGACATTGTCTAAAGCGTTGGGATCGCAGGGAGGATTTGTCTGCGGGTCCGAAGATCTTATAAAACTCTTAATCAATCGAGCTCGTTCTTTTATTTATACCACCGCGCTCTCGCCTGCCGCCTGCGCTTCTGCTCGGGCATCTTTAAGTTTAGTAAAGAAAGAGAAAGTGAAGAGAAGATATTTATTGGAAATTTCTGCCAAACTTAAAGCGGCTCTGGAAGAAATTTCTAATGAGAAAAATTGTTCGCAAAGCCATATTATCCCTTTCCCTATAGGTTCAGCCAAAAAAGCTCCGGAGTTGGCGGAGCATTTAAAAAAGAAAAAAATATACGCGCCCGCCATTCGCCCTCCCACCGTTCCCAAAGACGAATGCCGCCTGCGCCTATCTCTTACCAGCGAGC